>JBDTMS010000531.1:0-3815 GCA_039934195.1 Betaproteobacteria bacterium | reverse complement strand
ATTGCTTGTGCATCATCTGCACGAACACATCTTCGAGATCGGCTTGCAGCACTTCGAGCTCGAGGATCTCGCTGCCCGACGCGCGCAACTGCGACAGAACCGATTCGATCTGCGCATAATTTTCTACGGCAAGGACGTGGCCGTCCGCTTCTGTGCCGATGACAAAACCGGCTAACGCGTCGGGTATGCGATCGGGCGTCAGGCGCAAGCGCAGGCGCACACCGGATACGCCGCGCAATAGATTTTTTGTCGTATCGAGCGCCACAACGCGGCCATGTTTGAGCATCGCGATACGGCTGCACAGCGCCTCTGCTTCTTCCAGGTAATGGGTGGTCAACACGATGGTGTGGCCGGCCTGGTTCAACTGGCGAACGAAGCGCCAGAGCGCCTGCCGCAACTCCACATCGACGCCGGCAGTGGGCTCATCCAGAATGATCACGGGCGGCTTGTGCACCAGGGCTTGCGCCACCAGCACGCGACGTTTCATCCCGCCGGAGAGTTGCCGCATGTTGGCGTCGGCCTTTTCGGTGAGATCCAGGTGTGCAAGAATTTCGTCGATCCACGCGTCGTTGCGACGCAGACCGAAGTAACCGGATTGCAGACGCAGGGTTTCGCGAACGGTGAAGAACGGATCGAACACAAGTTCTTGCGGGACGACACCGAGCGCGCGCCGCGCCAGTCGAAAATCGGCGACGACGTCGTGGCCCATCACTCGCAAGCTGCCGCTGTCCGCTCGGGATAGTCCTGCCAAAATGTTGATGAGTGTGGTTTTGCCTGCACCGTTAGGGCCTAGCAACCCGAAGAACTCGCCGGGACGGATTTCGAGACTGACGCCGTCGAGCGCCTGTACCGAAGCGAAGCGCTTCTGTACGGATTGCACTTCGATCGCGGGGGTCACTGCTGGAGCTCGGATGCTGTCGTCAAGTTCGGAGAAGCCTCAGGCTGCCGGGAGGAACTGCTCGACTTCGTACAGTGCGATCAGGGTCTTCAAGTTCTCGCTAAAATTTGCGAAGCGGATGCGCCGGCCTTGCGCTGCTGCGTCACGCGTCCACTCCAGCATGAGGGCTACCGCGGAGGAGTCAGCCTGCGTCACGCCGGAGAAGTCGACGAGAATTTCGCTGCCCTCAAATTGCTTTTTCGCATCCTCGAGCAGAGCGGGCGCGGTATCGAGCGTGACCGCTCCCTGTACGCTATATCGGCCGTTCGCAAACGCAATCATCGCCGGGTACCGCGGCTACTGCGTCTTTTTGGCACCGGGCGGGGGCGGGGCGTTCTTGTCCTGCAAAGACTTAATCAAACCGTCGATGCCGCTTTGGCGAATTTCTTCTGAGAACGTAGTGCGATATGTCGTCACCAATCCGACGCCGCCGACGGTGACGTCATAGATCTTCCACTCCGGTGCCGTTTTGAACATGCTGTAGTCGACCGCGATCGGCGGCGCACCGCCTGGTAATTTGATATCGGTTTTCACCTGCGCATCATCATCGGTCGGCTGCCCCCGCCACGGTTTGACCTCGATCGCGATGTTGCTGTACGCGGTGTAGGCCGTGCTGTAGGAGCGCAGCAGCATCGAGCGAAAATTGTCGACCAGCAGCTTCTGCTGCTCAGGTGTCGCTTGCCGCCAATTGCGGCCAACGGCGAGACGCGTCATCCGTTCGAAGTCGAAATGCGGCGCGACCTTCTGTTCGATGAGCTGCGCCATTTTGGTTTGACTGCCGGCTCGCAGATCAGGATCTGTGCGCAGCGTCTGCAATACCTCGTCGGCGACTTTCTGCACCAGTTTGTCTGGGCTTTCTTGCGCGTACGCGGGCGCTGCGAGAAGCATGGCGGCAAGCCCCAGCCCGCCCGCCAATGCTGCCAACGTCTCGCTCAGCGATCTGCTTCTTGTCATGTTCTGGCACCTCTAATATTGTTGTTGACCGGCTTTGACCGTGAACAATCACTTGTTGGTTCCACCTGCGGCCGCTTTGCCGTATAAAAACTGACCGATGAGCTTTTCCAGCACCACCGCCGACTGCGTCAGCCTGATTCGATCCCCCTGCTTGAGCTCCGTGGTGTCGCCTCCCGCATCAAGCCCAATATATTGTTCGCCCAGCAATCCGGATGTCAGGATCGACGCCGTGGTATCCATTGGAAACTTGTATTGATCGGCCAAGCGAATCGTGACCTTCGCTAAATAGTTCTGTTTGTCCAGGGCGATGAAATCGACCCTGCCGACTACCACGCCGGCGCTCTTCACCGGTGCCCGCGTTTTCAGCCCGCCGATATTATCGAACTCGGCGTAGACGGTGTAGGCGTGAGAGGCGGGGATCGTATTGGCGTTGCCCACCTTGAGGGCCAACGTCAGCAATGCGATCAAGCCTGCGACCACAAACACTCCGACCCATAGATCTACCGTCGTACGCTTCATAGTCAGATTCCGGTGAACATGAACGAGGTGAGGATAAAGTCGAGCGCGAGAATGGCGAGCGCCGAGGTGACGACGGTTCGCGTCACCGCATACGAGACGCCTTCGGCAGTCGCCTCTGCGTCGTAGCCTTCGAACAGGGCGATCAAGGTCACGGCGACGCCGAACACGAAGCTCTTGAATACGCCGTTGAGGATATCTTCGCGCAGATCGACGCTCGCTTGCATCTGTGACCAGAACGCGCCGGAGTCAACGCCGATGACAACGACGCCAATCAGGTAACCGCCGAACACGCCCATGGCGCTAAAAATGGCGGCCAGAAGCGGCATGGACAACGTGCCGCCCCAAAAAATCGGACTGAGAACGCGGGCAAATGGGTCCACCGCCATCATCTCCATGGCGGTCAGTTGCTCGGTCGAGCGCATGATGCCGATCTTCGCGGTAATTGCCGAACCCGCCCGGCTCGCAAACAAGAGCGCCGCCACCACCGGGCCGAGTTCACGCACCAAAGACAGCGCAACCAGCGTACCCAGTGCATCGGCCGAGCCATAACGTTTTAGGGTTTCGTAGCCTTGCGGTCTGCCCGGATCGTAACAACACATAACCGGAGAATCGGGCGCCGGATCCGAGTTTCCAAATGCCATCCACGAGGATATGCCCGATGGATCTGAGCGCGCGATCGGCGATCCCGATCATGGCTGTTGTCCGAAGCCGAGATCGTCAGCATACGGCTTTGCCGCATATTGAAACGGCACCGGACCGTCGGTCTCACCGTTCACGAATTGGCGAACGAATGGTTCGGACGACTCACGCACAGTTGCAGGCGTGCCTTCCGCGACGATGCGGCCGTTCGACACAAAGTAGATGTAGTCCGCGATTTTGAACGCGTCGTAAATATCGTGCGTGACCATGATGGAAGTCGCTCCAAGCGCGTCATTCAGCTTACGCATCAAATTCGCGATGACGCTGGTGGAGATGGGATCCAAGCCGGTAAATGGCTCGTCGTACATAATCAGCATCGGATCCAGCGCAATCGCGCGGGCCAGCGCAACGCGCCGCGCCATGCCCCCCGATAGCGCATCCGGTTTGAGCTCGGCCGCCCCGCGCAGTCCGACGGCATTCAGCTTCATCAGCACCAAGTCGTGAATGAACGACTCGGGCAAACGGGTATGTTCGCGCAAAGGAAATGCGACGTTTTCGAACACAGACAAATCGGTGAATAGGGCTCCGAACTGAAACAGCATACCCATGCGCCGGCGCATCTGGTAGAGCGCCTCATGCGAGAGATCGCGAATGCGCTGGCCGGCAACGCTCACGCTGCCGGACGTTGGTTTGATCTGCCCGCCGATCAATCGCAGAATCGTCGTCTTGCCCGAGCCGCTCAAGCCCATGATTGCGACGATGTGTC
>JBDTMS010000530.1:0-3816 GCA_039934195.1 Betaproteobacteria bacterium | reverse complement strand
AACTCTCCCAGCGGACCGCCCGTGAAGTGAAAGACCCCCAGCATGATCAGAATGAGGGCGAGCAGCGCACCCACCCCGATCACATAGGCCGCGACCCCATAGGCGAAAACAGCGACTCGGTAGATCAGCGAGCGTGACGGTTCCTGAATCGTGACTGTTGTATTCATCGTTTCTGCCTCTTTTTTTCGGCCTGTCGAACGTCCCCGGTTTTCCCCCGCGGCAGCCATCGAAGCTGCTCCGCGAACCGGGCCACGGCTTGGTTGATCTTCATCGGGTCGTTGTGGGCACGTGACATGACGATCGCTCCTTCGACCACGACCAAATAGTGTTCGGCAAGCGCTGCTGCGCTCAGTGACTTGTCCTGAAGCGAAGCGACGAACGGCTCGATCAACGGTTCGAGCGCCTTCGCCGTCTCCGTGAAAAGCCGTGACACTTGGGTCTGCAGCGCTTGGCTCGTGAGCGCCATCTCGCTCGCCAAGGAGCCGATCAGGCAACCGTTCTTCCAGAAATCGTGACCCTGCTCCGCGATGGCATCGAGGAACGCGAGCAGGCGCCGCTCCGGTAGGACGCCACTCAGATCGATGGCGAGCAGGTTCTTAAGGCCTGTCTCATAGAAGTCGCCGAGGGCGGCGATGGCCAGATCTTCCTTGCTGGCGAACTGATGATAGAAAGAACCCTTGCTCACGCCAGCGTCGCGGCAAATGTCGTCCACCCCAGTGGCGGAGTAGCCGTGCGACAACATCAAGACTTGAGTGGAGCGAATTAGTTTTTCGCGTGAGCTGAAAGCCATGACGCAACTGTAGACGGACCGGTCTGTTTAGTCAAGCAGACCGGTCTGTCCATCCG
This sequence comes from Betaproteobacteria bacterium, assembly GCA_039934195.1. Classification (GTDB taxonomy): domain Bacteria; phylum Pseudomonadota; class Gammaproteobacteria; order Burkholderiales; family SHXO01; genus SHXO01. Next base: position 2,970 of record JBDTMS010000530.1, on the reverse strand, counting down.
TGGCATAGCCGCGAAGCCGACCGCCGCCACCAACCGTTGATCGCCGTTCCGCGAGATTTGGAACGTCACCATCTCTGAGGCGCTGGTGGTGCTGGCGCGCCGCATCGCCCGCGGGGTCGGATGCCGGCGCGAAGACGCCGGGCGAGATCGCACTGGTCGCAATCGTCGGCGTGCTGGCGTAAGTTGCGCGGTCGTCCGGTACCTGGCCAGGTCGAGCCGGAGATGTCTGCAGAGGACGCGAGCAAGCCGACTTCGAGCGCAGCGCCGCCGGCAGGCAAGTTCATCAACCCCGTGCGCGGGATGGCCGTCAGCATGGCCGCGAAGATGCACAGCGAGCAGTACGCGGGCATGTCCTACTATTTCCGCTGCGACGGCTGCAGGACGACGTTCCTGCAGGCGTCGGCCAAGTATGCGGCTATTTATCGCGCTGCGATGGGCGAGGTTGCGGCCTGAGCGGGCGTGATGGCTCGCGGCCTCATAGCCCTCCTGGAAGATTGATTCGGATCCATTCTTCCTGAGAGCGGCAGGGCATCGAACCGGCTATCCGGGCTGAGACCTTCGACTGCGCGTTGCGGATCGCTCGATTGATCATCGCATCGGCGAATGCCGCACCATCGTTATCCATACCCATTTTCTGCATCAAGCCTGCAATCTTCTCGGTTCCAAACAGCTTCAGGAGTGGCTCGTCCATCGCGGCGTAGAAGCCGACGGTGGGCCGGCCTTCCGTAAAGATATTCTCCAGCTCGACAATCGCATCACTTTCCGTCTTCAGATCCGGGTGATGTTCGACAAACAGAAACGTCGGCGCATGTTCCGCGAGACGGGCGTTGCGCACGTTCATGTCGCTCGCAATCGCGCCGGCTTGCAGCGCTTTGAGGTCATGCCTCGCGAGCTCGGACTCGATCCGGTCCAACGATTGTTCGAAGAAGCAGATCACGATGATCTGTCTGCCTTCGGCTTTCCAACGCGCTGCATCAGCCAACAATGCCTGGTCGGCTCGCGCGCGTTTCATGTAGACCTTGTCGTCGAGTCTCTTGTGCTTCTTCCACGAAAAGAACGAAAACATAGGATGGGTCTGGGCAAGGGGAGGGTCGCTATACTGCCAGCGTGCATAGGAAATTGAAACGCTACTTTTCCTCGAGCAGTACTGTATCGGGGGCCGAGTGGGTGATCAATCAGGTGAAAGCGTGCTGAAGACTTGCCATGTTCTGGGCTTTGCTCGGCCGATTGACGAGCCAAGTGTGCCGATGTCGAGGCGCATTTCGAGCGCAGGACAAGCGGGCCCGCTAGCTAAGGTGTTGAAGCCGGTCTCAGGTGTCAGGGTCAGGCTGCTTGGAACAGCGGGAAGGGCCGAGCCGGGTCGCGGGCAGGCAAACCTAAATGCGTGAGGATCTTGACCATTACCTGGAGATCAACCATGGCAGCGATAATCTTCAAGCGCCCGCCACAGCGCGGGCACTGTTCGATGTCGATATCGAATACCCGTTTGAGCAAGCACGCCCAACTCATACGCGTGGGCGTTCGGGCTACTCGATATACAAATACAAGTCTCTGACAGGCAACACATAACGCGGTTGCGCAGAGAACGTTACGTGACACTCGCGAGGATTGGCCCCGCACTCGCGATGCGGCGGGCGGGGATTGGATGTGCCGTCATTGAAAGCGGCGAATTGCGGGTTCCGGGCAGTCAGTTTTGATATCAAATGTCGGCTCTTGGCTGACTGGCGACGGTCAAACAGCACGATAGGGCCATTCTAGGATTTAAACACACGCGCTCTCCCGGCTTAGAGTGCGTAAATTTCGGTTTATTGAGGTGATCCCTGATCCGGCGCGTCCGGGTCCAGCAACTGCGTAGGCTCGTCCTCGAGTCCTTGCGCTTTGCGCAATTCCGAATGGCGATGTTGTTGCGAAATACTTCGCATCAGCGAGTAGAAGTCGATCGCATTGCTTTCCAACAAATCGAGCGACTTGATATTACGCGATCGCAGGTCGATGCCGTCCAGCACGCCGATCCCGATGGTAACCGCACTGCGGTCTTCATCCGAAACGATGTAGCGCATCGGATTGGCGTAGACGTCGGTGTACAGATCGACCGCGAAGCCGGTCGCGTCGCGCACGTTCGACGGCCCGAAAAACGGCAGCACGAGATACGGCCCGTCCCCGACGCCCCACATGTATAGCGTCTGCCCGAAATCGCCGGTCTGGCGCGGCAGGTTGTGATCGACGGCGCGGTCCCAGAAGCCGAGAACGCCGAACGTCGAGTTCATCAGAAATCGTGCGAACGTCATCCCCGCGGAGTTGAGCCGCATCTGTAGTAAGTCGTTGATGAAGATCCGCGGCTCGAGCAGGTTATTGACGAACGCGCGAAAGCGATCGCGCGGATATTGCGGAATCAACGCGCGGTAGCCTTTGGCAACCGGTTTGATAACCGCTCGATCGACCGCCATGTTGGCGCGGAAGATCGCGCGATTCATCGGCTCCAGTGGATCGTAGACTTCACCGTCGCGGTGCGCGACATTGGCGCACCCCGCAAGCTGCGCGGCCATGATCAGCCCAGCCATTATCAGTAAGGCACACGCGGCAAACCGAGTGAGCGGGTTGGTCATCTACAGGCTCCTGAGGGGAATGGCGAGCGCACGGTTTGTCTTCGGTGGTTTTATTCAGTGGTTCTAATTTCCATTCGTGCGCGTTGTGGTGCTAGTGCGCCAGGGAGTATGCAACGATTAGCGAGCCGGCGACTTCGATGATGGCATGGTCGGCTCGCCGGTGTCATCTCGCGTCGGTCCAAGCAGCGCGGGGAGGAACAGCAGCGCACTCACGAGCGTGCTGGCAAGCGATAACGCAAGCAGCTTTCCCATGCTCGCGGTACCGGGGTGGTGCGACAACCACAAGCTGCCGAACGCCGTTCCGGTGGTGAGCGCGCTGAACACGACAGCGCGCGTCAAGCTCGACTGCAGCAGGTTCCGGCTG
>JBDTMS010000529.1:0-3820 GCA_039934195.1 Betaproteobacteria bacterium | reverse complement strand
ATGCCCTATCTCGACACGACGTATCGCTCGATCGAAGAGCTTGCCAGTACGATTCTGCACAAGGCGAGCTTGCAGCGTCACATCTACTGACCGTCGCCAATTGCGCGAGGCGCCGAGATGCAATCATCGTCGCGGCGTTGGATATCTCGATGCGTCGACTTGCGCCGAGCTTTTCCACCATAGCACCGGGAATCATCCTTACAGTTTTAGGTCGGCGCCATCGCAGACCGCGCCGAAAGGTTGCGGTTGGCGTCACATCACCATCCGCCCGAGGATCGCAACGACGATCGTCAGCAGGCCGAGACTCAAGTTCAGCAGCACGACCTTGCCGATCTGAGCGAGCGCCTTGCCCGCCACCGGCCAGTCTTTCGCGTGCACGGCGCGCGTCATCCGTTTGAACGGCGCGAAAAACAGGTGCGCGAAAATCACCATCATCACGACACCGACGCCGAGCATGATGTGAATGTAGAGCCCCGCGTGCGACATTCCGCCGAACAACGATAGCATGTAGAAGCCGCTCAACAGGATGAGCGCGATCGATACCCACACCCAGGTGAAGAAGCGGCGCAGCGTCGCCTGCCACAGCGGCAGACGCTGGGGCGGATCCAGCATCGCGGCCGATGGCCGCAACGCCATGTAGGCGAAGAACATCCCGCCGACCCACACCACCACACCAAGCACATGCAGAAGTCTTGCGAATTCCATTGTCTACCTCGTTTGAACTGGGTCGAAGCTAGTTTCCTATCCCGTTAGTTCGCAGCCTAAAAACCAAGCGGCGCCGACGGGTCCGCATGTAGAGCTTCGACCTCGAAGCGCGCCGCAGATCTAAGGAACACAGGGGACAACACACTAGAACAGTGTGCGCTGCCCGATCAAAATGCGCACCGGCGCGAACGTGCGTCGATGAAACTCACATGCGCCGTGCCGCTGCAACGCGTCCAGGTGTTCCGGTGTCGAATAACCTTTGTGCTTGTCGAATCCGTATTCCGGATAGAGCTCGTGCAACTCGCGCATCAGCGCATCGCGCGCGGTTTTGGCAAGAATAGATGCGGCCGATATCGAGCGCACACTGGCGTCGCCGCCGATTACCGTGCGGCTCGGAAACGGCAATTGCGGCAGCTGATTGCCGTCGATCAGACACTCGTTGGGAATGAGCCTGAGCGCCGTCACCGCGCGCCGCATCGCCAGCAGAGATGCCTGCAGAATATTCAGGCGCTCGATCTCTTCGACCGACGCGCTAGCCACGGCAAACGCAAGCGCCCGATCGCGGATGCGCATCGCCAGCACTTCGCGCCGCTCTGGTGTGAGAACCTTGGAATCAGCCAGACCGCGAATCGGTTTTGCCGGGTCGAGGATAACGCACGCCGCGTACACCGGCCCGGCGAGCGGCCCGCGCCCGGCCTCATCGACACCGCACACGAGCCGCCTCAACACTGCACTCATGTCCCATGCTCCCGCGCGGTTACCACGCCTGTGCCGCGTACCAATGTCGATGTGCGCTTGAGCAGAGGCAACAGCGCCTCGACCAGCTTGCGATCCGCGCCGCGGCGAAGCACATCGTGTATGGCTTGAAAGGCCACGCTCTGACGCGATCTCACATCCTTGTCGAAAACTTCGTTGACCAGCGCCTGACACAACACCTCAGGCGTCGCCTCGTCCTGAAAAATCTCCGGCACGATGAAACGTCCGGCCAGTATGTTGGGTAGCGAGACGTAGGGCAACATTACCTTGGGTTTACCGATCCAGTACGACAAGCTCGGCATCTTGTAGGTCACCACCATCGGCCGCTTGAGCAGCGCCGCTTCCAGCGCAGCGGTGCCCGAGGCGAGCAGCACGCCATCGGCGGCGATCATCGCCATGTGTGCGTGCCCGAACAACATCGTCAGCGGCAGATCCTCGCCTTTGCCTCGATACAACTCGTCTTCGAACTGCCGCCGCGTCTGCCGGCTAACCAGCGGCACGAGAAACTGCACGTTCTTGATCTGCCGATGGATCAACTTCGCAGTCGCGACGAACAGCGACGCCATGTGCTTGAGCTCGCTCTGGCGACTGCCGGGCAGCAGCGCGATCACCGTGCGATCCGCGCCGATTCTGAATTGCTCGCGTGCGCCGCTAGTATTCGGCTGATCCGGCAGCATGTCGGCGAGCGGATGGCCGACGTAGCTGGCTGCAATATTCGCGTTGCGATAAATCTCCGGCTCGAACGGAAACAAACACAACACGTGATCCACGCAGCGTTTGATCTTGTGAATGCGCCGGGGGCGCCAGGCCCACAGCGAGGGGCTCACGTAATGCGCGGTCGGGATGCCGCGTGCTTTCAGACTGGCTTCCAGGCTGAGATTGAAATCCGGCGCGTCGACGCCGATGAACAGATCCGGCGGATCGGCAATCAGGCGCGCACGCAGCGCGTTGCGAATACGTAGGATGGATGGAATCTGACGCACGACTTCGACGTAGCCGCGCACCGCCAGCGCTTCGGCCGGATACCAGGCATCGAAGCCTTGCGTCAGCATTTTCGGACCGCCGATACCGAAGAAGCGCGCATTGGGCAGGCGCGCGTGCAACGCCTCGACGAGATGGGCGCCGAGCAGATCGCCGGAGGCCTCGCCGGCTACCAGCGCAATACGCCAAGGGGTGCTGGAGGTCTCGGCACTTGCCATAGCGGCTAGCGAATGATGCCGCGCTCGCTGCCGGCGAGAAAATCCGCCAGGACTTGCAGCGCAGGAACCGCCGCCGCTTCCTTCGCGATCGCAGCCTTGGCGTCTTCGAATCCTAGACCGGAGCGATACAACGTCTTGTAGGCGCGGCGCACGGCGTCGATCGTATCGACAGAGTGGCCACGGCGTTTGAGGCCCTCGGTGTTAATGCCGTGCGGCGCGGCGGAGTTTCCGGATGACATCACATACGGCGGCACGTCGCGCAAAACGACCGAGCCGCCGGCGGTGAAGGCGCTCACGCCGATACGGCAAAACTGATGCACCAACGTCGCGCCGCCGAGAATCGCATGATCGTCGATGAACACGTGCCCTGCCAAGGTCACCGAATTCGCCAGCACCGTATGACTGCCGATCTGGCAGTCATGCGCAAGGTGCACGTACGCCATGATCCAGTTGCTGTCGCCAACGCGCGTGACACCGATATCCTGCGCAGTGCCGAGGTTGAACGTGCAGAACTCGCGGATCATGTTGTCGTTGCCGATCTCGAGCCGCGTCGGCTCGCCCGCGTATTTTTTATCTTGAGGTACTTCGCCCAGCGAGGTGAACTGAAAGATGCGATTGCGCTCCCCCAGGCGTGTGTGGCCATTGATGACGACGTGCGGTCCGATCACCGAACCGGCACCGATTTCGACGTGCTCGCCGATGATGGAATACGGCCCGACCGCGACATCCGGTGCGAGCTTGGCGCCGGGATGAACGATCGCTGTCGCGTGGATCATCCCGCCTTGAGCGTGCAAAGCAGCTCGGCTTCGGTGACGAGCACATCGCCCACCGTGGCGCGTGCAGAGAACTTGCCGATGCCGCGCACCTGGCGCTGCATGGTGACATTGAGCGTTAGCTGATCGCCTGGAATGACCGGCTTTTTGAACCGCGCGCCGTCGATGCCGACAAAGTAGTACAGCAGATTTTCCGTGCTCTGATGATTGAGCGTTTTAAACGAGAGAATCGCAGCTGCCTGCGCGAGCGCCTCCAAGATCATCACACCGGGCATGACCGGGTTGCCGGGAAAGTGACCTTGAAAAAACGGTTCGTTGATCGCGACATTCTTCAGTGCGATGATATTTTTTCCGGGCTCGCACGACAGCACCCGGTCGATCAGGAGA
>JBDTMS010000528.1:0-3840 GCA_039934195.1 Betaproteobacteria bacterium | reverse complement strand
TGGCAGGGGAGGTAGGGATCGAACCTACGTATGCCGGAATCAGAATCCGGTGCCTTTCCGCTTGGCGACTCCCCTGTAGATTTCGGAAGAGCGCGATTATCGCAAAATCTGCGGCGCGGTGCGGCTGGAAAATTGAATAGCCGTGAGTATTACTGCTTGCAACCGATGGGCGCAGTCGGTCGCAAGCTCAAATCAGTCTGCTCAACGGGCAGGAGCGTCTCGCTTGCTCGCCAACTTTACGCGCGACAGTTCGACTGTCGGCGCTTTTGGCAACGGCGCTGGTCTGGATTGCCTTGGGCTCAAATACGTTTGCGTGATGTGCGCAGCCAGTCGATGTAGAACGGTGGGCTGAGAAGTCAGAGCTTGTTCCAATATGGCTTCGGCGCGCGTTACGACAATCGCAACGACGGCGAGCAATACCGGCACGACCAGCATTAAGAAGCCAATCCCCAAACTGACCTGCACAAACGGGAGCTGTCCGGCGAGCCAGTGGCAAAACACGATCCAAGCGTCAGTCATCGTCGTCCTTCAACCGGTTACGTGAAGAGGCAATCCGCTACAAACCGGTTTTAATTGTGCCTGACTGGGCGCGCAGGGGAATATGAATAAAGCGATACGGCGATCAGCGCCCGAAAACTGTTGCGAAAATCGCACAGGTGTGCCGGAAGGGAGACAGTCCGGGGACTCATCACCTGAGAGAACGTCGCTGTCACGCTAGCTGCATCGGAGCGACGCGCATTCATCAAGACCCGACGAGTGTACACCAGTCGGGCATGGGCGACATTGTTCGGGAAAGGCGCCGCTCTCGAACTGCTGCTTATCTGAGGAGGCAACGCAGTAACTAGTGCACGGGGAGAACCGGAAGACTAATGAACTTCGCGAGCGCCCAGGCGTTCGAGCGCTACGAGAAACCAGTAGGCTGCGGCCAGGCATAACACCATGGCCAAGCATTCGACGCTGAGACGTCCCCAGTTGATCGCTACCGCAGAGGCGCCCAGCGCATTTGGCGGCAGGTAGAACGGGGATCGCCCCATCGCAACACTGACCCCGCTCGGGTAGAGCGCCCGGAACGGCGGCAAAAAGAATTCGACCAGCAACAGCAAACCGCCGGGGCCAATGAGGACATACTTCAGGAACGACATTTCCATGGCGATAATCCTTGCAAGTGGAGCTTTTCTTCCGCGCAACCGGCGCGCGGAATACGAATTTCTCTTTAATATGTAGTAGCTGAACTGGGTCGACTTAAACACTACGCACTGACGAGCCATAGCATTCGCCGGGCCAGCCAATTTAGACCGAACTTTGTGTGGAGGTTCGAGCGGGTCGGATCATTTTTGCAGGCATCAATCTCGATGCACGGAGATCTGCCGCTGGAACGAGACCGTATTCTAACGACTAAGACACTGAAATAACAGCGCCTGTTCAAATGGCATGACACCGATCGTGCCACCTCCATCTTTTTCAACCGCCCAGATCATGCTGATGTCTTGATTATGATTGCGTCAGCTCGCAATCGTTCCTGCGCCGAATTGGACCGTTTCGCTGGAGCATTGCACATCGTTAGTGCGCGGGGTCTAGTAAACATGCTTATGGCATTGAGAGCGCGGCGCCGATCGCAGCATTAGCTTCGCTAACCAGCGAACAGCTTGCAATGGGCCCCGCAAGCGAGAATCAGGCCTTCCGCTGCATTGCGGCAAACTCCTCAAGGTTAAGTTCATTGGGTCGATAAATTCGAAATCGCCCACCGAACGACTGCCTTTGATATTGCAGATGCACATCACGGCATTTTTGCTGACTCTTGCCGTGACGCTGCTGACCAGCCTATCCGCGGTTGTCGCGGACGACGCCGCTGTCGTGGCTGCTGCGGTAGAAGCGACAATGCAGGCGGATTCACCCCTAGTTGAACCGCGCCAGGTCGTTACGCTGCCGATTCGCGTTCGGAATCTCTCGCAAGAACCCGATACATTCGAAGTCACTCTCGCTCTACCTGCCGGCTGGAGTGCGCTGAAACCCGACACGGCATTCTCGCTGTCGGCAGGAGAGTCGAGCGAGCGATGGGCGAGCTTTATCGTTGCACCGTCCGCCATCGCCGGCGATTACCGCGTTGGCTACCAAGTTCGATCGCAATCGCATCCAACGATTACGGCGCAGGCCACGCTGGACGTACATGTCCTTCCCGTAACGCGCCTGGAGGCACGCATTGTCTACGTGCCGGATGCTGTTGTCGCCGGCGAGACAGTCGCTGTTATTTTCAGTTTGAAGAACGCAGGCAATGCGCCAGTCACAGTGGAATATCACGCGCACACCGCGCTGGGCTCTCAGCTCGATTCCCCAACCGGCAGCATGCTGCTGTATGTGAGCGAGAGCAAACGCATCGAATTTCGTATAACACCGGATGTCTCCCTGAGACCTCGCCAGGAACTCATCACGCTCACCGTGCGCGTCGCCGATCGTCCGCCGCTGCAGGTCAGTGCGAGCGTGCAGGTGTTGGCGAGCGGGGGCACCGGTGGCGATACTGCGATGGTCTTGCCGATGAATCCCGGTGTGCGTCCGTTGACTCAAGCCGAGAATTCGCGGGACCATCCCGGTTGGCAAACGGAGCTGGCCGACGGTGGAGTAGTCAACTCAGCCGACCGCAGCAATTTAAATTTTATCGCGCGCCAGCCGGATCCGCGACTGGGCACTGCGCTCGGCAGGCCCGAGGAGTATCGCGTCGAATATTCCGATCCGACGAATCAGTTTGCCTTGGGCGATCGTACTTACGCGCTGTCTCCGCTGACGCAAGGCGGCCGCTACGGTCGCGGTGCACAGGTCGGACAAGAGATCGAGGGCGTCGGCGTGTCCGCCTACCATGTGGAAGATCGTAACAACCTCTCCACGCCCGGGGAGAGCGGGCTCAATCTCGGTTATCGCGTGGATCCCACCTCACGGGTCAGCGTCAATCTGCTCGACAAAGGCGACAACTCGCGCGTCGGCGGGCTGCGCCACCAGGCCGCATGGAATCGATATCTGGACACCGACGTCGAAGTCGCGGATGGCGGCGGCAACGGAGCACAGGGTGGCGCAATGCGGGCCGACTTGAATGGCGCAGACGACCGCTTGCGCTATACCCTGCGCTTGCTCGATGCCGGTGCGGGCTACAGCGGCAGCTATCGCGACACACGTCAGCATCTCGGCGCCCTCGAATATGGCTTGTCGCCGAACCTGCGTCTGCGCGGTAACGCGCGATTGCAGCGTGACAACCTGGATCGCGATCCGACGCGAGCGGCTCCATACGAACAACAGCTCAGCGTCGGCCCGGATTATCGCATCAGCGATCGCACGCACTTCAGCATCGATCTCGGCGGACGGCACCGCAGCGACGAGGCGATGACCCCACAATTCAACCTGGATAACCAAAGCGCCCAGCTCCGTGTTGCCCATCAGATCGCCGCGGTGAGCTTGCAGACGACCGGCGCAACGGGGCGCACTCAGGATCATCTGGCGGGTTCCAGCTTCGCAACCAGCTTGGCATCGCTCAATGCGCAATGGCAAGCAACCGCGGGCAACAGTTATGGCATGTACGCGGCGTATGACAACAACACGCACACCGACAATCTCCAGCCGGCCGAGACGAGTATCGGCGTAAACACTCGGCTGGCTGTGAGCAGCAGCGCCTCGATGGTGTTTAATGCGCAGCGAACCTCATCGGCAAACATCCGTAACGACACGCTCAACGTCAGTTACGACCACGAACGTCCCAACGGACAAAAACTGTCGGTTATCGCGCGCTACACCGAGGGCACGGTTCCCGCGACTGAAATGCTGGTTTCCTACAGCGTCCCGTTTCAGATGGCCACA
>JBDTMS010000527.1:0-3840 GCA_039934195.1 Betaproteobacteria bacterium | reverse complement strand
TAGGCGCGAAACGAATCGAACTTGCGCTCCTCGTACGCGGGCCAGACCCAGCCCTGTTTTTTCTCGCCGCTCGAGAGAATCTGCGAATCGCGGCCGAGACCTGTTCCCAGAATGCTAGCGCCGCCGGGCACGGGATCGTTCACCACGACCCAGCTCATGTCCGACTGCGCTTGCAAATCCAAGCGAATGCGCAGCACGTCGCCGCGCGTCCATTGCCCTTTAATCTTTTGCTCGATCGGCACGACGCTGCGTTTGATCGTGTAGCCCGAAGAGATCGGCGCCTTGAGCGGAATCGCGGCCAGACTCTGAATCAGCGTCCATGGCTTGCCCTCGCCTGCCTGCTCGATATTGAGATCCGCTGGTTGTGCCGGCCAAGAGAACATCCAGGTGCCGCCTTCGGCTTGTTCGTTCCAATCGAGCTTGCGCTGCTGCTTCACCAGAGTGCCGCGCGTCTCGCCGCTGACCGGTGTCGTCTCGAACGCAGCCGCGAATTTGTCGACGGCTAATATGCCCCACGCGTTGGCAACGGTGGTGTTCCAATGCCCACGATCCTGACGACCGAGACTGCCGCGAACGAGTCGCGGCATATCTTCGCGCCATTTCGGTCGATCCAGCATCGCCAGCAGGAGGCGATTGGCATTCACGTCGCCGGAGATCATCAGCCACCAGAGATAATCCAAACGCTCGGTGGAAAATCCCATCGTCGTGCCTTGAAAATTCAAACGCGAGCCCAGAATCTGTTCGGCGGCGTTCACATATTCGTCGCGCTTGGACACATCCGGCGCACGCTTTAGCAGGTCGTACCAATCGATGACCGCAGAGGTCGGCCACAGATTCGGCTCGATCGAGATCGATGCCAGCGCGTTGTCGTCGAGCTTGTGACCGAATCGTGCGAGTGCTTGCAGCGCCGCGATCTTGCGGATCGAAAGATCCGCGGCGCGCCATTCCGGTTCGCGCTGCAACTGGCCTTGGGTGAACCGTTCGAGCGCGCTGACCATGCGGCTGCGCGACCCCTCCGGAATGCCCCAGCCGGATTCGTCAGCGATGGACAGTATGTATGTCGTCAGCACGTCGCTGCCGAGTTGCAGCATCGGAAAATATTTGGCGAAGCCGTCGCGGTCCAGATACGACGGCAGCGACGCCATCACCCCGTCCCACTGCGCCTGGTTACGCAACGCGACTGCCTGCGATAACAACTGCTCCAGGCAAGTGTACGGATAGCGGCTCATGTACTCGCGCACGCCGGCCATCTCGCCGGCCAGGCTTTTCAATAGACTGACTTGCACACCGCCGCGACCGGGAATTGCAGCGTTCGGAATCGCGACTTTCAACGACATCGGCGCTTCGAGCTGCGCGAGCGTTGCCTGATACGTGCTGACCGGGACCGCGGGGATGACTTTCTCCACCGCTTTCATCGTGTCGCCCGAAGCGGCGCCATCGGGGCGCGTCGCGACTGCCTTGATTTCCCAGCGCAGCGTGTCGACGTTGAGCGGCACCTTCACGTCCCACGCGATGTCTTGCGAGGCGCCTGGCTGCAACTCCAGAACGATCGCCTCGAGTGCATTTGCCACTGCGCGTTTCGCGTTCGCCTCCGGCGTGTAGGTCGCTTTCACCTCAGCGTGCAAAGGTAGGTCGCCGGCATTGCGCACCGTGAAGCCGGCGCGAAACGAATCTTGTTCGCGGACCAGTGGCGGCAAACCGGAAAACAACATCAGGTCTTGGGACGAACGTATCGCCGTTTGGCCGGTGCCGAACAAACCGGCATCGGCAGTGGCGATGGCAACGATGCGAAACGACGTCAGCGAATCGTTGAGCGGCACCCGCACGTTTGCGCGCCCTTGATCGTCGAGCTTCACCCGCGCTTTCCAATACAGCAATGTGTCGAACAACTCGCGTGCGGCACGGCGTCCACCGCCGCCGCCGGCTTCGCGCGCCTTGCGACCGTAATGCCGCTTGCCGACCACTTGCATGGATGCCGTTGCGGTTTCCACTTCGATTCCGCGCCGCTGCATCATCGTTGAGAGCAATTTCCACGTGTCGTTGGGCGCAAGCTCGAGCAAGCCTTCATCCACCGCTGCCAGCATTACCTCCGACCCTTTCGGTGGCGGCGTGCCATCCAGCATGCGGGTCACTTGCACAGCGACGTCGACCTTCTCGCGCACTCGGTACACCGGGCGATCCGTGGTGACCTTGACGTTGAGCTCGTGCGCGCGCCACCCGACATTGATCTCCGCCATGCCCATCTTGAATGCCGGCTTGCCGAGATCGACCAGAGCTGTCGGCTGCACATCACCGACGCGTCCACGCACCGCAAGCACCGAGACGAAAATATTCGGCGCGTGCGATCCGCGTATCGGCACTTTGACGACCGGCGCGCGGCCGGACAGCTCGGTGACGAACACATCCATGACGCCTTCGCGCTCCACGCTCACCAGCGCGGTCGCCTTGCGAAATGGCATGCGCACCTGGAACACGGCTTCCTCGCCCGGCTCGTAGCGCTTTTTCTCCGGCAGCAGATCCATGCGATCGTCGTTGGAAACCTCGAACCACCAGTCGCCGCTGCCGGCCACCCACACCGACGTGTTTACCGCCGCAAGTCTGCCCTGCCCATCGTGTGTGCTGGCTTGCACCAGCACTTCGCCCGACACGGGCGATGCAAATTCGCATAGCACGCGGCCCTTCTCGTCGCTGCGCGCTTCGCACACGGGTTTCAGCCGCACGACTTCGCGCCCACTCTGATAGGCGTAGAAACCACCGAGCAGGCGTTTGCGATGCGAAAACGTTTTGCGCTGAAACAAATCGAGCGTGACCGTTGCATTCGGCACCGGCTTGCCGGCGAGGTCGAGGACGACGATCTGAAATTTGAGTTTGTCTTTCGTGAGCGCCCACGAGTCGGTCTTGATACCGACAGCGACGTTTGCGGGCCACAGCGGGACGCGCGACGACGCGGTCAAAATCTCGCCGTTGGGATCGCTGTATTCCAACTCCGCGACGATTTCCTGCGGCGTGTCCTGCAGGGGGATGGATGTCAATACCGGTTTGCCGCCGCCCGCGCCATCGAGATTGAATGCCACGCTTTTCAGCGGCCGCGTCTGCCCGCTGGTCAGATTGGGATCGACACCGGCATCATCATCGCCATCCGCCATCGCGTAGTCGCCGCGATACCAAGCGTTGCGGCGATCGTCCTGCACGCCTTCTTTCACCGCTCCGTTGGAAAACGTAAAGTCATCGAAGCCGGCAAAATTGACTGCGCGCGGTTGCACTACGCCGCGCAATTTCACCGGCAAGCCGCTCGCTCCACCGCCAGCGAGATAGCTCACCTGAACACTGAGCGCCGCGCTGTCGGCATTCACCAGCGGCTTGGCCGGCGGCTCGATCGATGCGCGCATCAGCGGCACGCGAAACTCTTCGACCCGGAATGTCCCGGTTACGCGAGTATGCTTTTGCTTCGCTTGGCCGCCATCCAGCATGTCTTGCATGATCACGCGATAGGCGCCGGTTTTCGCATCCTTGGGCACCGCCCAGTTCGATTCGGCGCTGTTCTTCGCATCCCACTTCAAAGCGATGTCGTATTTTTGATCGCTGCCGACGTGCTCGATGGTGGCAGTTACCGGCAGCGCACTGTTCGCAACGAAGCTGAAGCCGGCACGGGTGTGCTGACGATATAAATGCTTCATGTGCACGGTCTCGCCCGCGCGTACCAGCGTTCGGTCGAACACGGTGGTGGCAATGAACGGCCCGTCGTAATCGGCACCGGGAAGATTGAACCGCCAATGCGAGATACCCTCGTTCCAATTGGACAAAACGAAACTGGTGTCGTCCCTGGTCGCCGCGAACACC
>JBDTMS010000526.1:0-3851 GCA_039934195.1 Betaproteobacteria bacterium | reverse complement strand
CGGCGCGTTGCCCAGTGCGACAGCGACGTTACGAAGCCAGCGCGTATAGCCGATGCGACGAATCGCGCTGCCCTGCGTGATACGGTCGAAATCCTCGGCGGTCCAGCCAAACACCTCGACCAGCGTCGCATGATCGAGACCGTGCCGCACCGCGAAGTCGGGCAACGGCGTGGTCTGCGCGAAGCGATTCCATGGGCATACGAGCTGACAATCGTCGCAGCCGTAGATGCGGTTTCCCATCGGCCGTCGAAGTGGCTCCGGAATGCTGCCGGCGTGCTCAATGGTCAGATAAGAAATGCAGCGCCGCGCGTCTAGCTTGTACGGTGCCAATATGGCTTGCGTCGGACATACCGTGATGCAGCGCTGACAGGTGCCGCAATGATCGGTTTGCTGCTCGTCTACCGGCAATGGCAGGTCGGTGTAGATCTCGCCCAGGAAAAACCACGAGCCCGCCTCTCGATTGAGCAACAAGGTGTGCTTGCCGCGCCATCCCAAGCCCGCCTTGCTTGCCAGCTCGACTTCCATGACCGGCGCGCTATCGGTGAACACGCGATAGTTGAACCCTGCGACTTCGATTCGAAGGCGGTCTACCAGCTGCTGCAGCCGACTGCGTAAGACTTTGTGATAGTCACGCCCGAGTGCGTAGCGCGAGACATACGCGAGATTTGGCTGCGCAAGAACTTCATCGCCGTCGACTGCATCTTCGGGAAGGTAATTGAGCCGCACGCACACGACACGCAACGTTCCCGGCACGAGCTCATCCGGACCACTGCGGCGAGTGCCATGGCGCGCGAGATATTCCATCTCGCCGTGGAAGCCGTGCGACAGCCACTCACGATGTCTGGCTTCCGCGTGCTCGAGATCGATATCGCTGACTGCCAACTGCTGGAACCCGAGCTCGAGCGCCCACGCTTGCAACGCAGACTTGATCGCAACCAGTCGCTCTTGACTAGGATTGCTTGTGTCGTCGAAGGCGATTTGCATCGGCACGATTTTACGCCGCGCATCTAGCAGGTGCGCAACGCCGCAATACCTGTGAGAATGACGGCAGGTGGGATGTTGATTTTTGATAAAGCAATACGAATGTGAAGATAGGGTTAACCATGATAAAAACAATAATAGTGGTGTGTTTTCTCTCGATCGGATTTTTCCAAGTCGGCTACGCCGCTTCTGATTCGTCTGCCAGAGTAGATTTCCTAGTCGGCGATGTGATCGCCCGCGACAGTTTAGGCAACGAGCGTCCGCTCGCAAAAGGTGCCGAGGTTCGCCAGGGCGATACCATCGACACGCGAACCGGCCGAGTGCAACTTCGGTTCACCGACGGCGCCTACATGTCGCTGCAGCCGGGAACGTTGTTTCGCATCGATCAATACAGCTTCTCCGGGGTTGCCGATGGCAGCGAGCGCGGCTTCTTCAGCCTGCTCAAGGGCGGGCTCCGTACGATTAGCGGGCTTGTCGGCCGCACCAACAAAAAGAATTACCAGATCAAGACTACGATTGCGACGATCGGGATCCGCGGAACCGAATACACGGTGAGCTACGACGGCATCGCACGGGGTGCTGTCGGTGAAGGCGAGATCGCCGTCTGCAATCTCGGCGGCTGCTTGTACGTTGCAAGCGGTCAGTCCTACTTTGTCGCCGACGCGAAAACGAAGCCGACTCTATCCACCGTACGCACCAGTCTTGCGCCGCCACAGCCGACTGAGCACAACACGGATCTCGTGTCTGGCGATCGCGTAACAGACGTCGGCGTACCGAGCGCGCTGACACCTCGGCACAGCGAAGGCAGCGGTTCGTTGTTCGGCGATCAGATGCCCGGCGGCGCATCGAATCCAGCCAACGGCGGCACGGCCGGATCGAGTCCGCCCGGCGCTGGCGGCACCACGCCGCCGCCTGTCGCTGGCCAGAGCGTCGCGCTGGCGTTAGCTCACAACACATTGCCGACCAGCGCCGGTGGGATGGTGGCCGGTCACGCTCTCGAGCTTAATTTCCAGACTGCAAATGTCCAGGGCGGGCTACTCGAGGCATTCGACGACGGCAGCGGCATCACGAAGCGCGGGACAGCGACGGTAGCCGATGGCGGAAATCTCGGACAAATCGCGTGGGGCCGATTTGTCGACGGCGTGCTTGACGGTTCTGGCGACCATGCGGGCGCGGTCGTTGCCAGCGTCAACAGCATTCACTACATCGTCGGTAAACCAACCGATACCCAACAGATGCCGACATACGGTACCGCCTCTTACACGGCGGTCGGCTGGACGACACCTACGACGCAAACGACGACCGCTCGATTGATCGCGGCAACGCTCTCGGCTAATTTCTCGGTTGGCCGCGTGACGACGACCGTAATGGTTTCGGGCCCGGGCATCGGCGGCGTTGCGATGACGGCCAGCGGCAACGTCACAGGCTCTGCCTTCTCGGGACACGGCACCGCAGTGGGGAGCGCCTGTCCGACATCCTGCGCGAGTGAGTTCGCTGGATTCTTCGCCGGACCGAACGCACAGTACGCCGGCTTGGCCTATGGCGTGGACGGAACCAGCTTCGGCAACGTTCGAGGTACTGTCGCCTTTCGCCGCTAGTTGGTGACCAACCGCGCATCGTCGCGCGGTTAGTCCCAGTGCTGCCCCGATTTTTCCGATCACCGCGCTCATCCCAGTTTCCTCGTTTGCGCTAACGCGGTGGTGGGGTCTCTGCCGCGCGATTCGCCTCGCTGAAAAATTCTTGCAACCTGCGAGTTTCGCCGTGCTTCATAACGAAAAATTGCTCCGGGGGAATGTTTGCGGCGCGTAGAGCCTCGGTAAGTTTGATCGGCGGGTCGTACAACGACTCGTCAGTCAAAATGAACGTACCCCAATGCATGCCGACTGAATGACGCGCGTTCAGGTCGCGATGGATCTTCACTGCTTCTTCCGGGTTCGCGTGCATGGTTTTCATGAACCAGCGCGGCTCATAGGCACCGATCGGCAACGCGGCGAGGTCTATGTGTCCGAAGCGCCGACCGATTTCCTGGAAGTCAGACGAATAGCCGGTATCGCCCGCAAAAAAGAACCGAAAGCCCGGCTGCTCGATCACCCAGCCTCCCCACAGCGTTTTGTCGCGATCCCATAACGTGCGTGAGCTCCAATGTTGCACGGGGACCAGCGTTAGTTTCAGCGCCACGATTCCGGCTTCATCCCACCAGTCCAGCTCGGTAACGTTTTCAATGCCCTGATCGACGAACCAGCTGCGCAATTTCAACGGCACGTAGAAATGCGGTGAACCACCAGGTTGTGCGGCCAGCCGTTTCACAGTCGCTCGATCGAGATGGTCGTAGTGATTATGCGAGATCACTACCGCATCGATGTGGGGCAATTCTTCAAACGTCAACGCCGGCGGCACGACACGCTTGGGCCCAGCGAAACTCAATGGCGATGCGCGGTCGGTCAAATGCGCATCCGTGAGAATGTTGACGCCGCCGAGTTGTAGAAGAAATGTCGCATGGCCGATCCACGTCAACGTTGGCTGCGTGCGATTCGTCTGCAGCCGCTGCACGTCCGGATGCAATAGCTCGAAGCGATAGCCGCCGTCCGGAATTTTAGGCAGACCGCTCGCCCAACGCTCACGCTGCCATTTCCAGAAACTGCCGCGCGTCCCGGACGGATCGCTATTGCGAAAACCGTCCGCGGTATGATGTGCAAGAGTCGAGTCGTACATGCGATCGCCAGTTCCACAGGAAACCAGGATGAGCAGCGCCACAATCATCAGCGCAGGTCCGACTCGCGCTACCGCGCAGATGTGCAAGCGCTTCCTTTCCTGATTGAGCGACAGGTGAATCGCCCCATCATACATTTCTCGCACGCCAACGGTTTTCC
>JBDTMS010000525.1:0-3859 GCA_039934195.1 Betaproteobacteria bacterium | reverse complement strand
ACCTGGACCGGCTTGCCGCATGCACCTTTGGGTGCGCCGCCCATGCCGAGCCATAAAATCGGCCCTTCGTCGGGCACAGTCTCTACCGCCTCGCGCGCACGCAGCCTCGGCTGCGTGCCATCCTTTTTGGCAAAGCACAGCAAATCCTGTCCGTCTTTGCCGCGCAGGCGCATCGCGACCCATTCGCCGTCTTTTTCGGTCCATGCGGTGAGCACCGCGGTTGGCCGTGGCGCGCTCTTGGCAACGCACGAGCGAATCGCCTTCATGTAGCTGGACATGTTTTGCGACCAGCCGGTGCCGCCTTCCTTGATCAGCGCTTCGGAGAATTCTTCGCGCGACTGACGATCGTCGCCGGGATAGTCCGGTCGATTTTTCAATTCATCGATGCGAGAAATATAGCGGTCTTCGAGACAGCCGGTCGCGTCTTTTTGCTTTTGGCATGCCGCCCGCTGCCCCCACCATTTGTTCTGCTGCGCGGTGAGCGTGCGCAACGAGTCGCCGGACACAGCGCTCAAGCTGCGCGCATAGGCGACGGCCAGTTCTAGATCGAGTGCAGACAGTCGATCGCTCGCGCAAACGGTTTTCTCGAGCCAGCTCTTGCCGATGCTGCAGAGAAAACTCGGCGGCCCGGCAACTGCGGGTGCAGCGAAAAGCAGCAGAAGTGCACCGGCAGCGAGTGCTCCCAGATGTGTCATGAACCCAACAGAGGCTGACGGGCGCGAGTCGGCGCATTCGGCAAAACGCAATTTGATGGTCATTCGCACAAATGCCGATGCGACGACCGCTACGGGATGATTAGGCATGGTGGCTCCTGGATCTACAAAAGAGTTATCGGATTCTCGGGGGGTTGTTTGAACTTGTTTTCGCCCGCCAGGCAAGCCAGCCTTCAGCAGCCGGTCTTGAGCACTTGCGCTTAAACTCTTAATTGTCGATACAGGTCATCGGCCACAGCGGCCGGATCCTCGCTGACGTCAATGTGCAGCGCCTGTTCCGGTGCCTCCAAAGTGGAGAATTGCGAGCGCAGCAGATCCGCGCTCATGTAATGACCCTTGCGCGATTCCAGCCGCGCCTTGATCAGTGCAAAGTCGCCGTGCAGATGCACCCAGCGAACGGTATCGATGCCTTGAGCGAGGCGCTCACGATAAATTTGTTTGAGCGCCGAGCACGCCAGAATCACCGATTCATGCCGGTCTTGCGCCGCGCGCAACAACGCATTCAGCCGGTCAAGCCAAGGCCAGCGGTCATCGTCGGTAAGCGGTGTGGCACTGCGCATCTTTTCGATGTTTGCCGGCGAGTGAAATTGGTCTGCGTCATAAAATGCCCAGCCGGTTTTCTGCCCCAGCAACTCGCCAACCGTGGTTTTGCCGACACCCGATACGCCCATCAGGACGACGATCATCGCTCGGTCTCGACGGTAGCTTCACGCAGGCTGTTTGCGTTGCGGCGAACACGTTCCGCGGTCTCAATGTGCATGATGTCGGCCGCCTTCTGCATATTGTTAGGGGCGATTGGTTGAAATTGCCTACGACGAGAAGCGTCGGCGAGACGAGAAGTGTAGGCGATTCGCGCACCGCTGAGCATGCGTCTTTGTATCATAATGAGCCTTTATATCGATCCACCGCATGCCCTTGCTTCAGCTCGACAGCATCCGCGAATTGCACGATAAAGTCGGTCAAGAGATTGTCGTCGGCGATTGGCTCGAGATCACGCAGGATCGTATCGATCGGTTTGCCGAAGCGACCGACGATCGGCAGTGGATTCACATCGACGTCGAGCGTGCCCGCCGAGAATCGGGCTTCGGTTCCACTATTGCCCACGGGTTTCTCACCCTGTCTCTGTTGAGCCGTCTGCTCAACGACGTACTCACGTTTCGCGCGGTGAAAATGGGCGTCAACTACGGCTTTAACCACGTGCGGTTCACCGCACCGGTGCCGTCAGGTGCCCGTGTTCGCGCGCGCTTCAAACTCAACAAGCTGGACGACTTGCCGCCGCTCGGGCGAGGGCAGTCCGGCGGCGTGCAAACCACCTGGGCCGTCACGATCGAACGCGAAGGCAGCGACAAGCCCTGTCTGGTTGCAGAATGGGTGACGCGGCGCTATGAGTAGACTGCCGGCTTTGTTCATCTCGCACGGGGCGCCGACGCTCGTGATCACGCCGGGTGCTGCGCGCGATTTCCTCGGCACCCTTGGCCACGTCCTGCCACGACCCGATGCAATCCTCGCCGTCTCCGCGCACTGGGAAACTGCGCAGCCGACGCTCGGCAGTTCGATGAAGCCGCCGACCATTCATGATTTTCGCGGCTTCCCGCCTGAAATGTATGAGATCACCTACCCGGCGGTCGGCTCTCCGTCGTTAGCCAACCGCGCCGTGGGGCTGCTCGATGCCGCTAGTTTCACAGCACGAGAAGATTCCGCGCGCGGTCTGGATCACGGCGCATGGGTCCCGTTGGCGTTGATGTATCCGGACGCGCGCATCCCGGTGAGCCAGTTGTCGATCCAAACCGAACAGGGCGCTGATTACCATTACCGGCTGGGCCAGGCGCTCGAGCCATTGCGATCCGAAGGCGTTCTCATCCTTACTTCGGGTAGCGCTACTCACAATCTCGGCGAGTTACGCTGGGATGCCACCGAGGACGCGCCTGCGTGGGTTCTCGAGTTTCGCGAGTGGCTGGCGGCCAATACCGAGTCCGGCAACGCGCAAGCACTGTTGGATTATCGTGCGCAGGCGCCCAATGCCGCGCGCAATCATCCCACCGAAGAGCATCTGCTGCCGTTCTTCGTGGCGCTCGGTGCGGGGTCGAATCCGGCGCGCGCAAAACGCATTCACGCGAGCATGACCTACGGTGTGCTGGCAATGGATGCGTACCGTTTCGACTGACCCCGGGCCTCGCCAAGAAACGCTCAATGCGACGTGAAGATTTCGCTCTGTGCCATCCGCTGCGCGTTCGCTGGGCAGAGATCGATCGCCAGGGCATCGTCTTCAATGGCCACTATCTCGCATACTTCGACATCGGCATCACCGAGTACTGGCGTGCGATCAGCTATCCGTATCCCGACGCTCTGCTGCAGGCCGGTTGCGACACATTCGTGGTGAAGGCGACCGTGGAGTATCACGCGCCCGCGGTCTACGACGATATGCTCGACGTGCTCGTGCGAGTCGCGCGGATTGGGCGTACGAGCATGAATTTCAATATTGAGGTTCATCGTGCGGATGCGCGTCTGATTTCCGGCGAGGTGATCTACGTGATTGCCGATCCGCAAACGCGCAAGCCGATGCCGGTGCCCGACTTTCTACGGCAGGCGATTGCGGGATTCGAGCGCGTTGCGCTGGAGTCGTGAAGCGGCAATGCCACAATCATGGATCGACGCAATGCGCAGGACGCACTGATGCAGCCAGCCGAAATGATGCAGCAGCGATGGTATTCGCGCCGGCGCGAATTTGCGCGGACTGGCGAAACCCGTTAGAGTAATTCGTGCGTGGCCGTCGCTCAATTCGCAGGGTGAGACAGCGCTCAATTCGCAGGGTGAAACCGCGTCGGAGCGCGATTACGGTCCCGGTCTTTACCGCTGTTGAATAGTCGATCGCTGTTGAGTAGTCGATCGCGTTTGCCCCTGTCGAATAATCGATCGACTGTCGTCGCCCCCTAACGAACGCAAGACGATCCGCACCCGCTGATTCCCCGTCACAATTCACGCAACCGGGTCATCATTACGCAACCGGGTGATCATTCACGCAACCGGCTAGAGCTAACGCCGGCCACGTCTCAGGAACCGCACATGGATTTCTCCTACTCCGAAAAAGTAACCAAGCTCCAAGCGCGTCTGAGTGCGTTCATGCAGCAGCACGTGTATCCCAATGA
>JBDTMS010000524.1:0-3874 GCA_039934195.1 Betaproteobacteria bacterium | reverse complement strand
ATCGCCTGTGCGCCGTCGCGCGTCGCCCAGTCCCATTGCGGATAGAGATCGAACAGCGGCCGATGGGTGAAGACGACGATACGCGCATTTTTCGGCTGCTTGTCCAGATCGGCGCGCAGCCACTGCAATTGTTCGTCGCCGATTGCAGCGGTTGGATCGGAAACGTTGTCGAGCACGATAAAGTGCACGCCCTTATGGTCGAACGTGTAGTGCGTCGCGCCGAACAGTTCTTTGAAGGCTTTGCCGTTGTCGAGCGCCGCATCGTGCTCGCCGGGCATGAACCGCTCGTGTTGGACGTTGAGTCCGCTGACGATCTCGCGAAATTCGACCATGCGCCGGCGTCGCTCCTTAGGGTCGTCGGTCGTGTGCGTTAGGTCGCCGGTGAATACGACGAAGTCGGGCTGACGCGATAAGCTGTTGACGGCTGCGACTGCCTTGATGAGGGTCCCCGTCGCATCTGGATTGATCGCGACCCCCTCGAACCCCCAATGCGTGTCGGACAGCTGTACGAAATAGAAGTCGTCATCCGCTGCGCTCTTGCTCGAGCCAATCGCGGAAGCGCATCCCGACACCAGGACCGCGCCCCCCAATCCCGCCAGCTTCATGAAATTGCGCCTGCTGAAAGATCTCATGCTCATATCTGCTCCATTTAGTGAAGTGAACGATCGGTAAGCGAGGTGAAAGCGCGACTGCGCTAACCTTGCGTTGGGAGGAGACGGCGCGGGCTTCGGGTTTATTCCTCATTTCGACGCGAATAGAGATTCCGGAATAAATTGCGCGGCCGGCACGTCTTGTAGAGAAGAAGCGTCAGCCGGGAGCAGGCTGGATTGAGCAATAGACAGACGACCGCGCGGTTCGAGGAGCAGGTGCTGATCCATTTGGACTCGGCATACAACCTCGCGCGTTGGATTATTCGCGACGCCATAACGGCGCGAGACGCCGTGCAGAACAGTTGCCTGCGCGCGTTCCGATCGTTCGATCAGGTGCAGGGGCCGAACGTGCGCTCGTGGTTTCTCGCGGTGATTCGCAACACGTGCATCGATTTGCTGCGCGAACAGCAGGGTCGCAGCGTCGAAGAGGAATACGAGGAAGATCTGCACGGCGGCGGCGCCGCATATGAGAGCGGCGGCCTGGGCACGCCTGAAGACATCGCGGCACGCGCGTCCGACGCGCGCTGGCTGCATAGTTGCATCGACGCCCTGCCACGCGAATATCGCGAGGTGATCGTGCTGCGCGAGCTCGAAGAGCTGTCTTACAAGGAGATCAGTGCGATCGTGGATGTTCCCATCGGGACGGTGATGTCGCGCTTGTCGCGTGGCCGTGACCTGCTGCAGCAACGCATGCGCTTTGCACAACAGAGATCCCGCTCATGACAGACATCCCGGTCGTGACAGACATCCCGGTCGCGAGAGACATCCCGGTCATGGCCGACATCCCGGGCATCAAACCGAGATCGCATTCGTGAAACAGAGATCCCGGACATGAATTGCGCCCTCGCACTGCTGATGCTCGACGCCTACATCGACGATGAGCTCGATGCGGCGACGGCCGCCCAGATGGTGGAGCACCTCGCGACCTGCCACGAGTGTACCGAGCTGAATGCGCAGCGCGTGGCGATGCGCGCCACATTCCGTGCAACGTCATTGCGCCATGTCGCGCCGCGCGATCTGCGCAAATCGATCATGCGCTCGATCGAACGGCCCGAGCGCCAGCCGACGCCATCGCGAACGCTGCGCTGGTGGCAGGCATTTATGCTGGCGGGCTCGACCGCGGTGATGGGTGCGTTGGGCGGATTGTGGTTCGCGCAGCCGACTGCGTTGGAAACATTGCCGCAGTTTGCCGTCGCGCGCCACGTCGCCTCGCTAACACCGGCAGGGCCGCGTATCGATGTCGCGTCCAACGATCACCATAACGTGCGGCCATGGTTTCAAGGGCGAGTCGAATTCGCGCCGACGGTACGCGATCTGTCGGCACAGGGATTCGATCTCGTCGGTGGCAGAGTCGAGCAGATCGGCGATCGACAGGCGGCCGCGGTCGTGTATCGACTGCGCAGCCACATCATCAATGTGTTCTCGTGGCGGGGTCGCGGCAATTCTGTGGAGACCGCGCGGGCGATGACGATCCGTGGCTTCAACGTCATCACCTGGAGCGATCGCGATCTGGATTTCGCCGCGGTCTCCGATGCGGACGGCGCGGAATTAAGGCGCTTTACCGCGGCGTATCGAGGGCCGTAACGGCGCTGCACTCGCGCGGTCAACGCGATGCAAGGAACGAGATTTCTTGGGTTGTAGCGTGGGCATCGGCCAGATGGGCACATCGTGAGCTTGCCAATCGGGCAATCGGCCGAGCCGGCGTAGTCGACAGTCGGCGCATTGTGCGGGTCGGTCATCGCGCGTCAGAGTAGCTCGCCGTTCCCAGTTTAGAGTTATGCCTCTAACGTCGGCGGTGCGAATCCTTCGCATCCATCACTTGCGCAACAAGCACTCGCACCGCGGGCGAGGGTTCGCCTTTTCTGTGCACGAGAGACGTCGTCGCCTTCGCGACCTTCGCCGGTAGCGGAAAGATCGAGATGCCTTTCTCCGGCGCGCGGATCGTTTCCAGCACCGAGCGCGGAACGAACGCAATGCCGGTGCCGGACGCGACGCATGCGACGATCGCGTGATAGGAGCTCAGCTCCAGAATTCTATCCGCTGTCAGGCCGCCGCTTTGCAGCCAACCCTGCAGACGGCGGCGGTACGCGCAGCCCGCAGGAAAGCTGATGATGGTATCGGCCCGCACATCCTGCGCGCGGCGGACCTCCGGATGCGAGTGGGGTGCGATGAGCACCAATTCTTCCTGAAACACGGCGACCGCTTCGAGCTGTGGGGTGGCGACTCAATCGGCTACGAAAGCAGCCGCAACCTTGCGTTCGATCACCGCTTCGACCAATGCATCGCTGGTGCCGGTGGTGAGCTCGACGCGCACCGCGGGAAATCGCTCGTGAAAGCGCGACAGCAGCGGCGGCAGCCGGCTCGCCGCGGTGCTCTCGAGCGTCCCGATGCGCAGCACGCCGTGCGGCGCATCGCCTTGCATGGCCTGGCGGGCCTGATCCGCGATCGCCAGCAACTGTTCCACGTAACTCAAAAAGACTTCGCCCGCGGCCGACAAATGCAGACGGCGCTTATCGCGCACGAACAGCTTGGTCCCGAGCGATTTCTCGAGTTGTTGAATGCGCGTGGTCACGTTCGACTGCACCCGATGCAGCTTCTTCGCTGCAGGGCTGATGCCGCCTTCGTCGACCACCGCTTTGAACATGCGAAGAACGGCGAAATCCATGATCTTTGTCCGAGAACGAAACAATCAGAATTATTCATTTTTAAGAATGTCCAGGTCAACCTAGAATCTCGATTCGGATCACAGCGGGAGCAAAAGTGCGCCATCGTTCGATCCTGCGGGTCGCCGCTGCCGGGATGTTTGCATTCGCGATCGCGATGGGCATCGGCCGCTTCGCGTTTACCCCGCTGCTGCCGATAATGCAGAAGGACGCGGGCCTCACGCTGTCGATGGGCGCGTGGCTCGCAGTGGCCAATTACCTTGGCTATCTGGCGGGCGCGCTCGCTGCGATCTGGATTCGCATCCGGGCCGCGCTGATGCTCCGGGGCGTGCTCATCGCCGTCGTCGTCTTGACTGCGGCGATGGGCAACACGCACCATCCGGCGCTGTGGCTTGCGTTGCGCGGGCTGGCCGGCATCGCGAGTGCGTGGGGTTTGATCTTCGCTTCGGCGGCAATCCTGCCGCGGCTCGCTGCCGCGGGGAAGCAGCGTTTGAGCGGCGTGGTCTTCGGCGGTGTCGGACTCGGGATGATTCTCGCCGGCGCCGCTTGTCTGTTCGCCGC
>JBDTMS010000523.1:0-3885 GCA_039934195.1 Betaproteobacteria bacterium | reverse complement strand
TCGATATTCGACGCGGCGTTCGAGCGTCCGGGTTGATGAGCGAAGGCGGCACCGTGGTCGGCGTGGAGTGCGGAAACGTGCGCTTTCGCGCACGCCGTGGCGTCGTCATCGCGGCCGGGGACTTCACTAACGATCCGGAATTGAAGTCGCGCTACATGGGTGCGCAAGAAGCCAAGGTCGAAGGCGTGAACATTACCGCCACCGGCGATGGACAGAAGCTCGCGCTGCCGCTCGGCGCACGTATCGTGAATGGCGACCTGGCACTCGGTCCGGAAATTCGGTTTATTCCGCCGCAGCGGACGACGCTCGTGCGCCGTCTGCCGCCGTGGCCAGCGCTCGCACGCACGATGGAATGGGCGATGGATCACATGCCGCAACGTTTGCTGCGTCCGTTCATCATGAGCTTTCTGACCACCGCACTGGCGCCGTCGCACAGCTTGTTCGAGCATGGCGGGGTGCTGATCAATCGCGATGGACGGCGTTTCTGCGACGAGCTCGATCGTCCTGCACGGTCACTGCCCGATCAGCCGGACAAGATCGCGTACATCGTTATCGACGGCGCGCTTGCCGAACTATTCTCGGCGTGGCCATCTTTCGTCTCGACGGCACCGGGCGTGGCCTACGCGTACGTGGGCGACTACCGGCGCAATCGGCCGGACGTGTATACCGAGGCGGCTAGTCTTGCCGAGTTGGCGCGCAAGTTAAAAATTGACGAGAAGGATCTCGAGAGTGCGATCAGCGAACGCAATGCCGCGGCGTATCTCGACGCCAGTGCGACCAACAAATTACGCCTGCTGACGAAGCCGCCATTCATCGCGCTCGGTCCGGTGCGATCGGTGTTCGTGCACAACGAAGGCGGGCTTGCGGTGGATACATCGCATCGCGTGCTCGATGCGAACGATCGCGCGATTCCTGGGTTGTACGCGGCAGGTTCGACGGGACAGGGAGGTTTATTGCTGAAAGGCCACGGCCATCATCTTGCGTGGGCGTTCGTGTCCGGACGGCGTGCGGGACGGTTCGCGGCGAAAGAGAACGTAGTGTAGGGGGTTCGTCAATGATCTTCATGAGGCCCGAAGGGCGGCATGGCAACCCGAGCGACTCAAAGTAGTCCCGCTTTCTGCGCCGCATCCACCGCAGCCTTGGTCAGCTTCGCAATCTGCCCGTTGATGTCGGAGGATGCCGGGGTCGTAACCTTGCTGGACCACATTATCTTGCCGGAATCGACATCGGTCAGTATCGCGTTGGCGCCATAAGCGGTATTGACACGGCCGCCACCCACTGGGAGCGATACACCCAAGCCGCCACCGAGTCCGCCGCCGAAGCTGCCGAGCCCAACGCCGATGGACGGTCCGGGATTGACTACCGTTGCGTCCCGACCAATCGCTGTACTGAATACAGCCTTCGCACCCGCATTCCGGGCGGCCGCCAGTGTCACATCGTTAGTGCGCTTGGTCGTAGCGACGTTGTCCAATTCGGCGGAAGTTACGGGCATTGCACCGGCGGCTTGCAGCTGCGAACTGAGCTGGTCCTGACAAATGCGCTTGGTTGCAACATCGCTGGCGTCGCACACGACCAGAACGTTAGCGCCGTGCAGCGACTTGCCCGCAAACTGCGGATCGGTCCACTGCGCCTGCACCTGCGTAGTCGCGCAACCGCTGGTGAAAAGGATACCGCCGGCGAGTGCTGCGACGGTGACGAGTTGGGTGATTACGATGAGCTTGGATGGAGGCATGATGAAGCTTAGAGTAACGTTGTTTCTGCCAGTTCCATTGTTAGAGATTGGCTGACTTGGTCCCTGTCGGGAGCGGCGAGACGGAACTTCTCGCAGGCGACACGTGGTGCTGCAACGCGAGTGTCTCTAAGTAGCGCAAATAACCGAGGTCGGGAGGTAGATGACACGCAGGCAGTTGCTCACGTTCGGCGGACTTAGTCTCGTGCTCATTGCGGTGTTGATCGCTGGAGCCTCTACGCGTTCGTCGTTTGGGAGGGTTCGAGCACACGAGCCGATGCTCCGGCCATCGAGACCGCGGTCGCGCAATGGCTTCTGCATCGAACCGTGCCGGTACAAAACACGTCGCAGAAGAGCCCGCTGCTTGCTGCTGAGCGCGATGCGGACGTCTCTGCCGGCCATGATCTGTTCATGAAGAAGTGCGAGCTCTGCCACGCCTACAACGGCAGCGGCAAGAGCGAGATCTCCGCGGGTCAGTATCCGCGTGCACCAGATCTACGTGACCCTGCGGTTCAGCAGCAGAGCGACGGCGAGGTGTTCTACCACATCCAAAACGGCGTCCGTCATACCGGGATGCCTGCGTGGCAACTGCCGGATCGACAGCTATGGCAGCTCGTTGCCTATATTCGCCACCTGCCTCGGGTCGTAGCGTTATCCCCGCGGACTAGTGCGCAGCCGGCGGCAAATCTAGCAGGCGCGCAGTATGTCGGATCGGCAGCATGCAGAGACTGCCATACCGATATCTACGATCGCTGGAAGAAGACTCGTATGGCGAACGTCGTCCGCGACCCGCGCGATCACCCGGATGCGATCATTCCAGGTTTGCTCAAGCCCGATCCGCTAGTCACGTTCGGCAAAGACGAAATCGCGTTGGTGTACGGCAGCAGATGGAAGCAGCGCTACTTCAAAAAAGTCGGAGACGACTACTACGTGTTACCCGCGCAGTGGGATGTCACTCATAAGATCTGGCGGCCGTACTTCGTCAAGAACGGAACCGATTGGTGGACCGCGCACTATCCGCCGGATAATTTTCAGCGTCCTACCGGACCGCTGTGCGACGGTTGTCACTCGGTGAACTACGACGTTGCATCCCACAAGTCGACCGAGTGGAATGTCGGCTGCGAGCGCTGCCACGGTCCCGGCAGCGAACATGTGGCTCATCAGGGCCGGCCCAATATCGTGAACCCGGCGAAGCTCTACTACGTGCAGGCGAACGACGTGTGCATACAGTGCCACTCGCAGGGGCAGCCGTTGCACAATCCCATTCAAGGGCAGTATTACGACTGGCCCGTCGGTTTTCACATCGGCGGCGAGCTCAGTCATTTCTGGAAACTGGAGGAGCACAAACTGGGAGAAACGACGTTCACCCACTACGCCGACGGGACAGCGCACAAGAACCGGATGCAAGGCAACGACTTCGTGAAGAGTCTTATGTACACGCGCGGCGTGACTTGCTTCAGTTGTTACGATGCGCATGGGACGCAGAATGATGCGCTGCTATGGAAGCCCGCGAAGGTCATTTGTCTCGACTGTCACGGGCCGAATGCACCTAACGGTCCGCACGCGCCGACGATCGAGCAACACACACATCACAAAGCCGGCAGCGCCGGCAACGAATGCGTTGCCTGCCACATGCCGAAGATCGAGCAGACTATCGCCGACGTCAATGTGCACGCGCAACGTTTCGGTTCATCGCGCCCGCGAAGACTGATGCGCTGAAGATTCCCAACGCGTGCAACGTCGGCCACGCAGACAAATCGACGGATTGGGCGGGGACGGCGATGACAGCCTGGAAGGATCACTCGCCCTGGCGGGCGGGTGAATGAAATTGTTCGCGAGCGTCTTGCACGAATCCGACGATCACTCCATTGCTCACGGTAGCGTTTAGAAAAGCGAGGTTGGTATGGCAGCTTGGTTCTGGTATGCGATCGCGGCAGCCGTGTTGTATGGCGCGCATCAGATCTTCACGCGGCTTGCGGCCGACCACATCGGCGATGGTGTCGGCGGCTTCGTCGTCGAAGGCGTGGCTGCGCTCACCATTCTCGTTTATCTCGGCGTCCTGATGCTCTCCGGTCGGTGGGAGCAAAAATTCAGCTGGGTCGGATTCAACTATGCCGCGCTCACCGGCATCTGTGTAGGCGCCGGCACGGTCGCGT
>JBDTMS010000522.1:0-3890 GCA_039934195.1 Betaproteobacteria bacterium | reverse complement strand
ACGATGTCGTACTGCTCCTGCGTGTAGATGGTTTCGACTTGCAGCGAGATGGGTTTGCCGATGAAATCACCGAGCATGGCGAGGCTTTGCGACTCTTCGTCGAGAAACAAGTCGATCACGCCCTGCGCCGCGAGGATGCGAAATTCGCGAGCATCGAATTGCCGTGCTTCGCGCACGATTTCGCGCAGAATCTCGTAGCACACCGTCTGTGCGGTCTTTACTTCGCCGCGCCCCTGGCATACCGGACACGGCTCGCATAAGGTATGCGCCAGACTCTCGCGGGTACGCTTGCGCGTGAGCTCGATGAGTCCCAGCGAGGTGAAGCCGTTGACTGTAACGCGCGTACGGTCGACCGTGAGCGCTTTCTTGAATTCGCTCAACACGGCGTCGCGATGCGTGGTGTTTTCCATGTCGATGAAGTCGACGATGATGATGCCGCCGAGGTTACGCAGCCTGAGCTGCCGTGCAATGACTTGCGCCGCTTCGAGGTTGGTCTTGTAGATGGTGTCATCGAAGCTGCGCCCGCCTACGAACCCGCCGGTGTTCACGTCAACGGTAGTTAACGCCTCCGTCTGATCGATGATCAGGTAGCCGCCTGATTTGAGCGGCACGCGGCGCGCCAGTGCGCGCTCGATCTCTTCTTCGATGCCATATAGGTCGAATAGCGGGCGCTCGCCGGAATAATGCTGGATGTGCTGGACGACGTTCTGTGTATATTCCTCCGCGAACGCATGCAGCTTCTCGTAGTTCTCGCGCGAATCGATAAGGATGCGGTCGGTCTCGTCGTTGGCGATATCGCGCAGCACGCGAAACGAGAGATTAAGATCCTGATACAGCAGGGCAGGTGCTGTGACAGCGCTGGACTTCTCCTGAATCCCGCGCCAGATTCGGCGCAGATATTCGATGTCCGACTGCATTTCCTTGTCGCTCGCCGTCTCGGCCATCGTGCGGATGATGAATCCGCCCTTCTCGTCGGCAGGCAGCAGATGCTGCAGACGCTCGCGCAGATGAGCGCGTTCGGCTTCGTCCTCGATTCGCTGCGAGATACCGATGTGGCACTCTTGCGGCAAATACACCAGCAGCCGCCCGGCTATGCTGACTTGGGTGGATAGCCGCGCGCCCTTGGTGCCGATCGGATCTTTGATGACTTGCACCAACAGCCGCTGACCGTCATGTAAAAGACGCTCGATCGGTCGCGCGAGATCGCCGTTCTGACGATATTCCCAGATGTCGGCGACGTGCAGAAAAGCAGCGCGATCCAAGCCGATCTGGATGAATGCCGATTGCATTCCCGGCAGCACGCGACTGACCGCACCGATATAGATGTTACCGACCAGGCCGCGGCTGGTCGTGCGCTCGATGTGGAGCTCTTGCACCACGCCTTGCTGGATTACCGCAACGCGCGTTTCTTGCGGCGTGACGTTGACGAGAATCTCTTCGTTCACCGAGGGTGCGGTCGATTAAAGCGCGGCACGGCCGAATTTGCCGAGGAGTTGGCTGGTCTCGTAGAGCGGCAGTCCCATCACGCCCGAGTAGCTGCCGGAAATCGCGCGAATGAACACGGCAGCTTTCCCCTGAATCGCGTAGGCGCCCGCTTTATCCAATGCTTCGCCGCCGGTCGTGTAATTGCGAATTTCATGTTCGTCTAAGTCGCGAAACACAACCTCCGTGGACGATACGGCGAGCTCTATACGCGTTTCGAATTGAACGGCGACAGCGGTGTGGACGTAATGGGCTTTGCCGGACAGTCGTTGCAAGAATTCCACTGCCTGCTCGCGATCGGCGGGTTTTCCCATGATGGCCTGATCGACCGACACCGTGGTATCGGCCGCTAACACCGGGAACCGCATTAAGCGGCGCTGACTGAGGCGCGCCCACCCTGCTTGCGCCTTCTGGTGCGCTACGCGGGTGACATAGTCGATCGGTGCCTCATCCGGAAGTGGTCTTTCGTCGAAGTCCGCCTCACGCTGAGAGCCTTCGCGCAGAAGCAGGACTTCAAATCCCACCCCGATCTGCTTGAGCAGCTCTCGGCGACGCGAGCTGCGCGAGGCCAGATAAATGTGGCGATCGATAGGTTGCACTTAGCGGATGGGATTCATAGTTTATTGTTCTGGATCATACCCCAGCCAATGCGCCCATTGGCATGCGTGTCACCTGACTGCGGCCTGCGCAAGATGTGCGAGCTACCCGCCTGTACACATGCGCGGCTGGCCGGCGTGGCCGTGCTCAATGCCAATCGATATTGCGGAAATGCTTTTATTCGCGGTGGTAGGGATGATTGCGCAGTAGCGACATACAGCGATACAGCTGCTCCGCGAGTAGCACGCGCACGAGCTGGTGCGGCATGGTCAATGGCGATAAGGAGAGCGTCAGAGACGCGTCTTTCTTAACGGATTCGGCGAGGCCGTCGGCGCCGCCGATCAGGAATGCGACATCCTTGGATTCGAGTGCCCAGCGTTCGAGCTGTTGAGCGAGTTGCTCGGTGCTGAGGAGCTTGCCGCTCTCGTCAAGGGCGACGGTGCGGCAACCGGCAGGCAAGGACGCAAGCATGCGCGCGCCCTCTGTCGCCTGCACTTTGCGGATGGCGGCGGGCGTCAGCGACTTGCTGAGTCGCCGCTCCGGACGAACTTCGATCAGCTCAACGCTCATCCCGCGGGGCATTCGACGGCTGTACTCATGGAAGCCAACCTCCACCCACGCGGGCATCCGGTGGCCCACGGCGGAGATGAAAATTTTCATTGCGGTGGCGGCCCCGTCCCGCAGCTGCAGAGCGCGGGGCGGGGCGCGAGACTACAGATGCGCTGTGTCGGTATCGTTGGTGCGAACTTCCGCGGCGCGGCGAAGCTGCGTCAGGCGGCGTGAACCGTCCCCGCCCCAGAGCTGCTCGAGGTTGTAATAGTCGCGGATGGCAGGCTGCATGATATGAACGATGACGCCGCCGAGATCGACCAGCACCCACTCGCCGGTTTGCTCGCCTTCGACGCCGATGACGGTGCCACCGGCAAGCTTGACTTTATCGTGCACGTTGCCGGCAAGCGCTTTCGTTTGCCGCGCTGACTCGGCACTGGCAACGATCATGTAGTCGAACAGCGATGTCAGGCTGCTGGTATCCAACACCACGATATCGCGGGCTTTGATTTCTTCGAGCGCCTCTTCGGCGATCTGCTTGATTTCTTCAGACTGCATCCAGGTCCTTATACAGGTGATGGCGATGAATATAATCGAGAACCGAATCGGGTAGCAAATAACGTGGGCTGCGCCCGTCCGCGAGGGCCGCCCTGATGGCCGTCGCGGAGATGTCGAGCGGCGTGATCGGCGAAAACAGAATGAAACCGGCTGCTTGCGCCTGTAAATCTGACACCGCGGCGCGTCTGCGGGTTTCCAGCTGACGGCCGACTACATCAGTAAATGAGGACAACGTTGTTGTAAAGCCCGGCCGGTGTACGACCACCACGTGAGCGAGGTCGAATAGCTGCTCCCAGCGCGACCAACTCGGCAGGCCGTGAAACGCGTCGACGCCCATCAGCAGGAAAAACGGCCGCTCTGGCCCCAGCTCATGGCGCAGCTCTACGAGGGTGTCAACGGTGAAGCTCATACCCGTGCGACGGCACTCTCGGTCATCCAGTACCAGCCGCGCGTTCCCCGCAACCGCAGCGCGGA
Source organism: Betaproteobacteria bacterium (assembly GCA_039934195.1). GTDB lineage: Bacteria > Pseudomonadota > Gammaproteobacteria > Burkholderiales > SHXO01 > SHXO01. The sequence goes on along the minus strand of JBDTMS010000522.1, from coordinate 230 downwards.
CCATCGCTAATCGGTGATCGGCGTTGACCTGAGGCGTCGGTCGGTGCGGCGGCGCCGCGGCTGGGATGATCCGCACCTCGCCGAGCCCTAACGAGTCCGTCAGCTCTTCTGCCAATCGCAGATGAGCGTAGTGGATCGGGTTGAACGTGCCGCCGAGAATGCCTAGAGGGGCCAACGTGCTGGCTTAACCCAAGAAGAAGCGGCCGCAGAAGCGATCAGCGAGCAAGCGG
>JBDTMS010000521.1:0-3902 GCA_039934195.1 Betaproteobacteria bacterium | reverse complement strand
CGCGGATTGCGTGAGCGGGTTCGCGCACTGTCAATTAACGGCTCGGCTAGCGAATGCCGTTCAATGACCCACACACCGCTGCGCCAGGCATCTGGTGCTACCGCGAGGAAAATATCTATAGCTTCGAAGTCTCCGTAGCGATCACGGATGAATTAACGCGCGACCGGCTCGCACACGAGTGCTATGCCATTTGGCTGTATCGGCTCGAGGCGGGTCACACACCTGTTCTCAATCTCGGTGGCTTCCACCCACAGTACGGGAGGCCCCGCAACCGAAAGTTTGGCATTCGTGGCCAGCGACTAGATGTATGCAAGAGTACGGGGCCACAGGCCGAGCCATTACAAGTGTGTGGACAACCTGGATCTCGAGATTGGATGGGGTTAGATTGATCACTAACCGCGTTGACCGATAGTGTCCCTGCGTGGGCGGGCGTCTATCGCATGTTGCATCGCGATCATGTTGTATACATTGGTCAGTCGTCGAACCTGCGACAGCGAGTTCTCACGCACGGTCGCAAATATCCAGATCTTGCCTTTTCACGGGCATGCCCAAACGACGCGGAGCATCGAATTGTGCGGTTGCAGGTGGACAACGATCTCATCGGCGCATTCTTCGGCGCGAATAGGCGGGCGCCCCTACTTCAGTTTACCGGCGCGGTCGCCCAAATTTCAGTGGAGCAGCGATAATCAACGCGTACATATGGCGACCAATCCTGCAACCAATATGCCACCCGAGAACTCGCTCTGTCCGTTCTGTGATGTTCAGCCTCCTCGCATCCTGCATCATGAGGGGGATGCGATCGTATTCCGCGACGCCCACCCGGTATCGCCAGGGCATACGCTGATAGTGCCGCGTCGCCACGTGCGATCGCTGTTCGAGGCTACCAACAAGGAGGTTTCCGATCTCATGCACGGTTTGCGCTGGGCTCGATCAAATTTGGAAACGATCCACTCGCCAGACGGTTATAACGTCGGCATCAATGACGGCGAGGCGGCTGGACAGACCGTCATGCACTTGCATGTACGCCTAATGCCGAGATATCGAGGAGATCAGGCGGATCCCCGGGGCGGAGTGAGGTGGTTGTTCCCGAAGAATGCGGCGTACTGGGAACAAATGACGGACGCTACCGAGCCAACCGCCGAAGACCAGCTCGCGTTTTTGGGAAACCTGCAGCGTATTCTCGAAGAAGGCGACTTTACTGCCACCTACAAATATGCACTTCTTATCGCGCTTGCTGACTTAAGCGTTGAACGCCCGGCTGGCGAGGACGGCACCGTGGTGCTTCCCGTGCTCGATCTCGCCGAGCGCATCATCGAGTTGTACTGGCGACAAGCCACACCGTTCAGAGAAGCAGGGGTGTTGCTACAAGAATACGGGCCAGCAAGCGTCGGTGGTCCGCTGGATTTTCGAAGCCCGTTCTCATGCCGCTACGCTACAAACCCTACGCGGACTTCCACACTGGCGCGGGCTAGTGCGCAGTACGCGGAGCGTGCTGCTGGAGCAACCGCTGTGGAAGCTGCAGACGGTTGGCTCCGCCAAACTCATATTTCTCTACGAAGAGAAACTTCGTGACGATGCCGTGGTGCTCAAGCCAGGTGTTGCGGCGAGCTTTAGGAAACTGTACGGCGTGGTTCAGGCATTGGTGCAACTCTCGTGGATTCGGAAGGTGCAGGCGCTTCCAGGCAATCAACCTCTGATCGGCCACGGTGGAGGTTTGGCGTACTTTCTATTTGGCGCAGAACGCAGCTTTCTCACGCCATTACGTGAGGGATTGCTCGACGTGCAGAAACGTCGTTGCTTCTACTGCACGAGCGAACTTCGGGACAGCAGCGAAGTAGACCATTTCATCCCCTGGTCTCGCTACCCTCGGGATCTTGGGCACAACTTCGTCGTGGCGCATCGACGCTGTAATGCGGGCAAGAGAGATTTCTTGGCGGACGTGCCACACCTGGCAGTTTGGCGCGAGCGCAACGAGACCCATGACCGCGAGTTGCAACAGATTTTTTCGGGCGTTCGGATCCTGCATGATTGAACACATCCCACCAAGTCGCCGAATGGTCGTACAACGCTGCAGAGCAAGTTGGTGGACTGGTATGGGTAGGCGACCGCGTAACCAAACCGCTCGCACTTGCCTGGCGCACCGCGTTGCGCCCAAAGGGACCGATTGAGGGAATCCCATCGGTTAAACCGCTCTTCGTTAGCACCTATATACTTTCCGTATTCCAACCAATAACCGGAAAGTCAGGAGCCACCGCATGAGCAAGACACGGGCGTCGCAGAAAATCAAAGTGGAGGCGCCAAGCACTGTAAACCGGAAAGTTACCCCGATTCGAGAATCAAACAGGGCGCTGCGCCCGCGGGAGTACCTCAAGCCCGACGAGATGGAAAGACTGATGATTGCCGCCGCAAAGGCCGGTCGATACGGCCACCGAGACGCTACGCTGATGCTGTTAACCTATCGGCATGGCTTGCGAGTATCCGAGCTAGTCGCGCTGCGGTGGGATCAGGTTGATCTCAAGTCGGGCCTCCTCCACGTGAATCGAAATAAGAACGGGATCGTCTCGGTGCAGCCGCTACGGGGTCCTGAGCTGCGTGCTCTGCGACGAATGCAGCGAGAGGGCAGCGTCGGTGCGTACGTCTTTATGACCGAGCGTGGTGGCCCAATGACAACCGACAATGTGCGCAAGATGGTTCAACGAGCAGGGCAGGTGGCTCGCCTACCGTTTTCGATTCATCCGCATATGTTGCGCCACGCGTGTGGTTACAAACTTGCAAATGATGGACACGACACGCGCGCTATCCAGCAATACTTGGGACACAAAAATATCCAGCACACTGTGCGCTACACCGAACTCAGCCCCCAGCGGTTCAAAGATTTCTGGAAAGATTGAAGATGGGACTTGCCTGCCTGATTGGTGCATCCACCAGCAGAAGGGCCAGTAGCAAGTCGACCCAAAAAAAGTAGGAGTCCCATTGGAGGGAACTCGACTATTGATCGTTGCATTCTTTTTCGTCGTCGCCCAAAATATATTAAAATTTTTGGACAGAACGCTTGGACGCCTGACACGAGTTTGCATCACGGCCCTACATGTGCACCCATTGTCCGGATGGACCGGCTGTGCCGGCCGGCAGTCGAAAATTGAAACAGGGGCTGCTTACCCAATAACTAATAACTGTACGCGACGGAAGATCTACCAGCAGGGCTCATCGACCGCGAATCGCATGAGCACGCGTTTGTACCTCGACCTGGAGAACTCGAGCACACACACGAGAACGAAAAGCCGGCGGACCAACGGGATTTGCGAACGGTTTAAATCGGACCCTACAGAACGGATCCGCCGCCAGCGCATTGCGACGCAAGCGTTATCACTCACTGGATGAACTCTTTAGGTCGAAGAGAGCTACAACGCGGAGCGAACGCATTCGGGCAAGTTTCGAAGCCCGACGGCAAAATACGGCTCAGTATTCCGTTCCAAATGGCCTTCTCCTCCAAGCGGGAGGCGAAGCACGCAAACACGTCGAGCACTGCGCGACCGTCATGCAAGGCTGGCCTATGGCCGTTGAATTCCGCAATAAAAGCTGGTGGACAGAGCGCAACTGCGCGTCCACCTTGGCATTCGAGCGCGAGCGAGAGCTCATAAACGTTATTGTCCACGGCCTTCAGGGTTTCGGCAGCAGCGTGCCTGCGGTTTGGGAGGTGACTTCGCCTGAGCTGGCGATCGTTAGACTGCACGACCGCAACGATCGGACATGGGACAAGCAAGGGCTTGCCGTGTCGTCGGATCGCTTCAACTACGATTACTCGGATAAGGAACTGTGGGAGATCGCGGAAAACATCAAGGATATCGCGCAAGCGGCCCCAGTAGTGCATGCGGTACTCAACAACTATCAGGACCACGGAC
>JBDTMS010000520.1:0-3904 GCA_039934195.1 Betaproteobacteria bacterium | reverse complement strand
ATAGCGGCACGTGCGACCGCTTGCTTCATTGCATCTTGCGACGATTGCGTTGCTGCCGCGTTTTGCGCCGATTCAGGCTTCACGGCGTCACGCCCGGCAACCGATTGCCGACCTGCTCAATTAGCACACTCAACTCCTCACCGGCTCGTGTTCACCGTAAGGATAACGGCACGGCGACCGATCCACAATTCATTCAGGCAGTTGTTCCATGCGCGGGGCGCTTCGCGAATCGCAATTCGCCCGCGCGACAGCTGATGCGGCAACTGGTCCGGCATTTGCACTAGAGCTTCCCGACTCAATTACGCTGGAACGACGAATGGCCGCCCTGCAGATAGATAAAATCGACGTTGGATTGGAGCAAACCTGCACGCTGCGCGCTGGCGTGACCGGTCGTTGTGCGGCGTCAGTCACCACCCGCATGGATCGCAGCAACGGCGGCTGGACTTTCGCGCCGATGCTCTCGCACAGCGCCTTGTCGAGCAACGATCTATGCAAAAATAGCGCGCTATGCGCAGGCGCGGGGCCGATCGAACCAGCAACCTACAACAAAGTGATCGCGCACAAATGATTTTTGCGGCCAGAAAATTACTCGCGACGCTGGCGCTGTCCTGTATCAGCGCGCTGCTGGGCGAGGCCGCACATGCAATCGATCAAGACGCCGCATTTCTCGCGGCGCGCGAAGCATTTCAGAAGGGCAACATCGAACGCCTGTCACGCCTAGCGCCTGACTTGCAAGATTATCCCCTGTATCCGTACATCGTCTATTTCCAGTTGCGCTCGCGCCTGGCGGAAACCAGTGCGCCGGTGATCGATGCTTTTATTTCCGACTATCGCGACACGCTGCTCACCGAGCGCCTGCGCGGCGACTGGTTGCGCGTACTCGGGCGGTCGCAAGACTGGGATGCATTCGAGCGCGAATATCGCGGCCTGACGGTCGAGGATACAGAGCTCGCCTGCTACGCCTACCAGGCCCGACTTGCCGCGCACAAGGATTCGAGCGCGCTGAAAGAAGCGCGGAGACTTTGGTTTCAGAGCAGCGCCCAGCCGGATAGCTGCAATCCGGTTTTCGACGCGATGATTCGCGAAGGTTTGATCAACGAAGACGACGTCTGGGCGCGGGTGCGCCTGGCGCTGGAAGCCGGCAACATCAGCTACGTGCATCAACTGATGAGTTACCTGCCGCCCGCGCGCCGTACCGATGCACGTCAGTTCGATACAGCGGCGCGCAGCCCGCAGCGCTATATCGACGCCAGGAAGCTCAAGCTGAAGACGCGCGGCGATCGCGAGCTGGCGATGTTTGCCATAGCGCGCTGGGGACAAACGCTACCCGCAGTCGCGGCCGCGCGCTTCGAGAAAATCCAGTCGCAGTTTTCCGCCGACGAGCAAGCCTACGTGTGGGCGCAGCTTGCGGCGACCGGTGGCATGAAGCATCGTCCGGAAGCGCTGGAATGGTTTGCCCGTGGCGGCGACCGGATGACTGACCGTCAGCTCAACTGGAAAGCACGCGCGGCGCTCCGCCAACAAGACTGGCGAACCCTGCTCGCTGCGATCGAAGCGATGTCGCCGAAAGAGCGGCAACTGCCGGTGTGGCGCTATTGGATGGCCCGCGGACAGCTCGCTACCGGCCGCACGGATGACGCGAATACGCTGCTAGCGCCGTTGTCGGTCGAGCAGTCGTTTTACGGACAGCTCGCCATGGAAGAGCTCGGTACGGCGGTTAGAACACTGCCCGAAAGCTACACTCCCAGCGTCGATGAGGTCAACACGATCGAGCGCATGCCGGGCATCCAGCGCGCGCTTCGCTTTCTGCAGATCGGCCTGCGCTACGAGGGCGCGCTCGAGTGGCGCTGGACGACGCGCGGAATGAACGACAAGGAATTGATCGCAGCCGCTGAAGTCGCTCGCAACCACGGTTGGTATGAGCGCTCGATAGACACCGCAGAGCGCACGCAGACATTGCACGCGTTCGCGCTGCGCTATCCGGCGCCGTATCGCGATGTCGTGCGCGGCTATAGCCGGCAGCTCGATCTGGACGAAGCCTGGGTATTTGGACTGGTACGACAAGAAAGTCGCTTCGCGGCCGATGCACGTTCGAGCGTTGGCGCCATCGGGCTCATGCAACTGATGCCGACCACTGCGCGGGCTGTCGCAAAACGCCTCGGCATTCCCGGCGTAGATCGCTCCGGCGCGCACACCGTAGAGACCAACATCGGTTTGGGGACTTCTTACATGCGCCAGCTGATGGATAATCTGCAGGACCATCCGGTGCTGGCGTCGGCAGCCTATAATGCCGGCATGAGCAGGGCGCGCAACTGGCGTGCGGATCGGTCGCTCGAAGGCGCGATCTATACCGAAACGATCCCGTTTAGCGAAACGCGGGACTATGTGCGCAAGGTGATGAGCAACACGATGTATTATGCGCGCCTGTTCGGCGATCAATTCGTTCCGCTCAAACAGCGTCTCGGACAGATCGGCCCAAAGCCGCTTTCCAACGATTAACGCGCGAGCGCCGGCGCCCGGCTCGCGCACTCACATAGACTTCTAGCCCGCGCATCGCATGCAAATCCGAAAAGTTTGCGTGATCGGCGGCAGCGGCTTCATCGGCCGTCATGTCGTCCAGCGCCTCGCCGCCGAGGAGATCTTCGTACGCGTCCCTACGCGCCGACGCGAGCGTGCGAAGCAGCTCATCCTGCTCCCCACCGCTGACATCATCAATGCCGATGTTCACGAGCCTGAAGTCCTGCGCCGCCTGATCGCACCGGTTGACGCGGTCATCAATCTGGTCGGCGTTCTGCACGACTCCCCGGGCGGTAATTTCGAACGCAACCACGTCGAGCTTCCGCGCAAGATCGTCGACGCGTGCCGCGAGGCGGGCGTGAAGCGCTTGATTCATGTGAGTGCGCTGAAAGCCGCTTTCGATGCGCCAAGCGCGTATCTGCGCTCGAAAGCGGAGGGCGAGAACCAGATCCATGCGGGTCAGGCGACCGGAATCGCCACGACGATCTTTCGTCCATCCATCGTGTTTGGACAGGACGATCGGTTTCTCAACCTGTTCGCCAGCCTCGCGCGGATGTTTCCCATCATTCCGCTGGGCGGCGCGTCGGCGCGCTTTCAGCCGGTATTCGTCGAGAACCTGGCGTCGGTGATTGTGCGATCGCTGCTCGACGTGAACGCCTTCGGGCGCACCTACGAAGTGTGCGGCCCACGTGCGTATACATTGCGCCAGCTGGTCGAGTTGGTTTGCCACACGATCGGTGTTAATCGCTCGATCATCGAGCTCGGCCCGAGGCTCTCCCTATTGCAGGCCGCGGTGCTGGAACATCTGCCCGGCAAGCTGATGACGCGCGACAACGTTTATTCGATGCGCGTGAGCAACGTCTGCGATTGCGATTTCGCGGCTCAGTTCGGCTTCGCGCCGACCCCGGTGGAGGCTACGATCCCGACCTACCTTCGCGGCATCACGCCGCGCAGCCGCTATAACTGGTTTCGCTTTCGGGCGCGGAGATAGAACGCTGAGGCAAATATGGCGGCATACACGCTGGTCATCGGCAGCAAAAACTATTCGTCCTGGTCGCTGCGGCCCTGGCTGCTGCTAAAGCACTTCGGCATTGCGTTTCGCGAAGTGCGGATCCCGCTCTACATCGACGGGGCGAAAGAAAAAATCCGTGCGTTCTCGCCTGCCGGCAAAGTGCCGATTCTGCTCGATGGCGAGTTGGCGATCTGGGATTCGCTCGCTATCGGAGAATATCTAGCCGAACGCCATCCCGACGCACACATGTGGCCGGCCGACGCGGCTGTTCGTGCGAGGGCGCGCTGCATCAGCGCGGAGATGCATTCCGGCTTCGGCGCGCTGCGCTCGCAGATGAGCATGAACTGCAAGCGTTCGCTGCCGGGACGCGGCCGC
>JBDTMS010000519.1:0-3906 GCA_039934195.1 Betaproteobacteria bacterium | reverse complement strand
GCAGACGCCTTGGGTCGACGATGACGGAGTACTGGCGCACGAAGCCGCCGACGCTCGCGACTTCAGCAACCCCTTCGGCCTTGGCGACGGCAAAACGAACCTGCCAGTCCTGAGTGGTCCGCAGCTCCGCAAGGTTCCGCTGCTGCGCAATGACGGCGTACTGGTAGACCCAGCCGACCCCGGTGGCATCAGGGCCGAGCGTCGGCACGACGCCCTGCGGCAGCGATCTTGATGTGGCCGAGAGGTATTCCAGGACGCGGCTGCGCGCCCAGTATATGTCTGTGCCTTCCTCGAAGATCACGTAGACGAACGAAACGCCGAAGAACGAGAAGCCGCGGACGACCTTCGAGCGCGGCACCGACAGCATTGACGTTGTGAGTGGGTAGGTGACCTGGTCCTCGATCACCTGCGGCGCCTGGCCGGTATACTCGGTGTAGATGATGACCTGCGTGTCTGAAAGATCAGGTATGGCGTCGAGCGGCACTTTCGTCACGGCATAGAGCCCGGCCCCCGTTGCGAAAACGGTGGCGATGAGGATCAACGTCAGGTTGGAAGCCGACCAGCGTATGAGACGCGCGATCATGGCTTCATCTCGATCGCGGGAGTTTTCGGCTGCGGCGACTCCTTTTGTGGATCGGCCGTGAATGCTGACAGCGCCGCTTTAAGATTGCTCTCGGCATCGATGAGAAAGTTTGCCGCAACAACGACGTTCTCGCCGACTTTGATTCCTTCCGCGATCTCGACGTATTCATCCCCGCGCAACCCGACCTTGACTGGCCTCGGCTCGAAGCGCCCTTCCCCACGGTCGACGATGACGACTTGGCGGTTGCCACTGTCGATGAGCGCGGAAAGTGGTACGGCGATCCGCTCCGGCTCGCTGTCGCCGACGTTGATCTCCACGTCCGCGAACATCTCGTGCTTGATGCGGTGATCGGGATTGGCAACCTGGATTCGAACCTTGGCGGTGCGGGTCGCCATCTCCAGTTCATGAAGAATAAATGTCACGCGGCCTTCGAACACTTCGTTCGGGAAAGCGCGGAACGTCACCTTGGCCGTCGATCCGACATGGAGCTGTCCAATCTCCTGCTCCGGCACGTCCGCAATCACCCAGATGCTGGTCAAATCAGCGAGCATCATCATCTCCTCGCCGGCCCGCATCATCATGCCTTCGACCACCTTCTTCTTCATCACCACCCCGGACACGGGCGAAGGCCAATCGAACGAGATGACGGGCTCACGCGTGCGCCTCAACTGGTCCATGACGGCTTGTGGCAATTGCAGGTTTTGAAGTCGCTGGAGCGCGCCTTTGTCGTCGCGGTCGCCTGTTGCATTGGTCGAGATGCGGTAGTCGACTTGCACCTTGACCATGTCGGGGCTGTAGACGCGAAATAGCGGCTCACCCAACGTCACGTGGCGGCCAGTCTCGTTGACATAGAGCTTTTCGACGAAGCTGTCGGCGCGAAGGGCGACAGTGAGAAGCGTGCGCTCGTCCGGCTTTCACCGAGGCGATGCACGATTGCGCTTCGAAGCTTGGCAGAAAGTGTGGCGGCTCTACCGGTACCAACCTCTACGGTGCACTTAAGATTGCGGAGGAAATGATCCAGAAGCGCGAGACGGGATCGATAGTCACGCTCATCTGCGATTCGGGAGAACGCTATCTTGATACCTACTACAACCTCGCTTGGGTAAAGGCACAGAACCTCGAATTCGCATCCCATTTCGATGCGCTCAAAGCCTTCGCCAACAAGTCTTGACGAAGCGCTCCGTGCAGTGGGCGCGGAGCATCCGCGCCACTGGGTTGCAGGTCGAGTTCCCATTGTGCCTGCGCGAGGGAAATACTGAGGCCTACGTTCAGCGGGTGGCTGAATGCAAACACAATGGCAAAAGGCGCGGATCGCTCTGATCAACTGGCGCCACGACTTCGTGCTCTAACCTGTCACGCCGGTTTACGTGATGGTCGGTGTCTGGCGCACCTGGAGACAATCTGGACGCAGCTGGACCACGGAATTTGGGAGACGCGCGGCGAGCCGAAAGAGTTCACGCATTCGCGCGACTGATGTTCTGGGTCGCATTCGATCGCGCGGTCAAAAGCTGCGATCATTGGCGCACAATCCGCGATGCCATTCATGGTGATATTTGCGCGCGCGGCTACGACGCAGATCGCAATACATTTGTACAGTACTATGGTGGCCAGACCCTCGACGCAGCCCTCCTTCTCATTTCGCAAGTCGGTTTCATTCCGGTGGACAACCCTCGCGTCGCCGGTACCGTGGCAGCGATCGAACATGATCTTCTTCGGAATGAATTCGTTACACGCTCTTCGACAGATCATGTCGACGACAGCATCGGGGGTGAAGAAGGAGCGCCTGCGATCAATCCGCAACCCGGCCTTCTCGCGGAGGAGTACGATCCTGTGCGCAAGCGCCTTGTAGGAAATTTCCCGCAGGGTTTCTCACATGCGGGCCTTATCAATACTGCGTACGATCTGATCGAGACGCGCGGACCGGCGCACCAACGCTCAGAGCGCGTTGCGCCGGCTGGAGACCGATCCGCAGCGCATCGATCCAAGGTTCGTTGACGCATGGGCATTAAGCGACACGGGCCGTATCAATTTGCTATGGACTGCCGGACGTCCATAAATCACTGCGTTTGCGTTTCTGATTTAATGTCTTCGCCGCCGAGAGCGATCCCACCTTCGGCACACGCGCATGGGGATAACTCAAAAGTTCTCGTCACTCTTCCCTGTTAGACTAAAACGATGCCCGATGCCGCAAGCCATAGTTCGCTACCGTTTGACGCCGCCAGTGTTCCTCACACCCCGCACGATGATGATCGACTAGACGCGACTGACCACGACACGCCGCGACCTGTCGCGACAGACCATGACAACGATTTCACCCTGTCGATCGAGGACGTTTCTGAGCGCTATGCAAGAGCCGGCCATCCGCGCACGATAAGAACGCTGCAACGATACAGCGTCAGCGGGCATCTGGATGCACAAAAAGTAGCGACGACACTCGGCGACAAATATCTGGTAACACCGCAGTCGGTCGCGCGACATATCGCACAGATTGAAGAGCTGCACTCGCTCGACACTATCGCGACTAACCGCGCCACGCCGCGGCCTGTCGCGACATCAGCCCCCGCACAAGAGATCGCAACCGCGCAGGCAAAACCTACAGCGACTGCCGACGACGTGCAGCGTCAAACCACGACAGTCGCGTCGAACTTGTCGCCGTATGTCGCGCGCCTCGAAAGGGAAGTCGAACAGGCGAAAGATGAGCGGGAATTTTTGCGAGAGCAAATCAATCGCAAAGACAGGACAATCGAGGCTCTGATCGAGCGCGATCGTGAGACCAACTTCCTGGTCCGCGGTTTGCAGGAAATGCTAACGCCACTGCTTGGCTCACGCCGCGACACGCCGCCTCCCTCGCAGCCGATGACGTAGCAGCCCACGCTTGTCCACTGTCGTTCCTTACGGCAGAAAAGTTGGCGCGCTATAATTCCAGCCATGGACCACATCGCAACCGCGCTAGAAAATGCACGCCGCAACATCGAACTCGTTGGCGCAGATCCGGCCACGCGGCTCGGATTCACGATGGTTCCCAATTTCATCCTCACCAACAAGGATCTTTCGGTCGGCGCCAAGCTTGCCTACGCCATGTTGCTGAAATACGCGTGGACCGACAGCGCCGTATATCCCGGTCAACTGAGACTCGCCGCCGACATGGGTGCCGGAGAACGCAGTGTGCGCACTTACCTCAGAGAGCTTGAAGGTGCAGATCTTCTCGAAGTCAAACAACGTGGCCTCGGTAGGACCAACCTGTATCGCCTGCATGTCGTCGTTCAAAAGAAACGATAACTCAGCCATAGCCGCCCCTGACCGGCAATATTTGCCGATCAAGA
>JBDTMS010000518.1:0-3911 GCA_039934195.1 Betaproteobacteria bacterium | reverse complement strand
CCCCACCAGCTCAGATGCTGGTTCGGGCCGTAAGAGCCGAAGAATCGAAGCAGGGTGACGGGAATGCCATAGCTGTCTTGATAAGCCAAGGCTAGATGCTCATCGAACAATTTCGAAACGGCATACGACCAGCGCGGGACTTTGGACGATCCGATCACGCAATCATCGCCTTCCGCAAACGGCAGTTTAGGATTGCGGCCGTAAACATCGGAGGTCGATGCCAACACGCACTTACATTCATTGCGCACCGCGAAATCGAGGGCGTTTTCAGTGCCCCGAAAGTTGATGCGCAGGGTATCGATCGCTTTGCCGTAGCGGGGGATCTTGAACGCCGCCAAGTGGACGACGCAATCGATATCGCTGTCGAGATCCGTGAATGCGTTGGCGTATGTGATGTCTCGTTCCAAAAACTGAAAACCCGGGTTGCCGAGATGATGGGCGATATTCTCGCGCCTCCCCATCGAAAGATTGTCGATTCCTACCACGTGGTGGCCGCGAGCCAATAGCTGATTCAGCAGGTTAGACCCGAGAAACCCGGCGACACCCGTGACTAGAATTTTCTTCGGCATACTTTGGATCCGATTGTTAGTTGAGAACTCCGGTGCAATACCGGATGGTTTGGGGAGCGATCGCACTGCGCGGATCGCTACTGATCTTCTTTCTTGTGTGTCGACCTGAAGATGCCGCTAGCGAGATGAAAGATCTCTTCGAAATAGCTCTTGCTCTGAAGCGATAGGATGCCGAGACTGATGAGCTGAATCGCCAGCATCGAGGCGAGCATGCCGATCAAGAACGTGTGCGGCGACTGGGCATACGCTGCGCTGACCGAGGCAGAAGCGCGTTCGAACACGTCGCTGTACTGGGTCAGCACCGCGTATTGACGCCGAAAATGTACTAGCGTCCATGCGTTGACGTACAGCGCGAAAAGCAGCAGCGTCAGTCCGGGAGCGATGAAGTACATCACCGGTCTAAACAGAAAGCCGGAGACAACGATTGCGGCGGTGTGCCGTGCAATGCGCATGCTGGAGCGACGTTGGTCTTTCTTGGTGTTCGACGCGCCCCAGTCCAGGTGTGCCGGAATTTCCTCGATGCGCGCACCCAGCATCTGCGCCTTGTATAAGATCTCGGGCATCACATCCATGCCCATCGCGCGCAAATTCAAGGATCGCAGGAAGCGCGCATCGTATACACGCACCATGCTAGTAAGTGTTGAGAAATGGCCCTTGACCGAGAGGGACAGAAATCGGTTCGCCCAGGTACTTAGTATCCGCCGGATCCACGGTACGTTCGAGACGCGGCCGCCCTTCATGTACGGTGAGGTCAGCACGATCTGTGCGCTCGTCGCGGAAATACGGTCGAGCAGCCGCCTGATGTGATCAGGGCTGTAGCTCAAATCCATATCTAGCATCACTACGTAATCGCCGCGACAATTGTTTGCCGCAAGCCGGAATGCTTGGCCCAAGCCGAAATTCGTCGCATGGTGGTAAACTCGAACGTTGTCGTGCTTGGCGGCAAACCGTTCCGCCAATTCCCCGGTGTTATCCACGCTCCCATCATTGACGACTACCATCTCCCAGTTGAAGTCGTGCTTCAGTGTTTCCATGTACTGATGAACGCGGGTCAGACTGGTCTCGATGATCGATGCTTCGTTGTAAGCCGGCATGACAATGGAAACCATGAGCCTCGGTCTCGCGGAATCGTGCGCGGACGGAAGCTCTTCGGCGGCGATAGGTTCGGCGCTCGGTGACTCGGGCATTAGCCTGATCGGGGTCGTGGTTGCCATAAGTTGGGAAGGCGTGTCGACGTCGTGATTAGAATTCGTGATGGCTCGCTTTATAACGCCCTCCCCAAATAGCGGCGAGGATTGTCACGACTTGTTCTCTCTGTTGGTTCGCATTGCACTTCTGCTCGTTTTGCCTATCATGGCAATACGTGGAAGTAGACTGCTGATCACGTTTTGAAAGAGCGACAAAACCGACACCGTCGCCGGCGCGCAACTGACGTGACGATGAGTTGTTATCTCGGTAACGGCCGGAAGTCTCACCCGTACTCAATTGCGACCACGCCGTTCAACGTTGGTCGTGCGGATGTTCGGTGCGTAGAATGTAGCCGAGGCGTGCTCGTGCGAACCGCATTCGTCCAAATTAAGATTTCATAAATCTGAAACCAGCGTGACCACTAAACCAGTGCTTGTACAAACGGGAAATCGAGCTAATCCTCGCAACGACGGCGGCAAGCGCAGCGTACCTTGGCGCATCGTGATTGCTTCTGCGGTAACAGCAATCCTCATCGCACTCGCGGTCGCCTCGTTTACGAACCGCTCTACAAATGGATTCGTGGTTTGGAGCGATGGGGTGGCGTATTTTCTGTACGCGCGCTCAGCGGTGATTGATCATGATTTCGAAATCACCGACGAGTACGACTATCTAGATAAGGTCATCCCCGGTCAGTCGAAAGCACTCGAGCCTCTGCGAAAGTGGTCGAGCCGCCGCGCGGACGGAACGCTGCAGGCGCCCTGGCCGCGAGGCGCTGGCTTGATCATGACTCCGTTCTATGCGGCTGGATATGCGGCCGAGCTCGCCATAGCGGCGTACTCCGGTCGTCCGCCAAATTCCTACGGTGTGATACCGCAAACCGGGTTCATTCTTGGATCGGTGGCTTTTGGCCTGCTTGGGTTTTGGTGTTTGTTCCTGCTATGCTGCGAGGTCGCTCAGACGAGGATCGCCTACCTCGCGAGCCTGGGTGTCACGCTGGGCGGGCCAGTCGTCTTCTATGTCTTGTTCAATCCGAGCATGGCGCACGCCTCTTCATTCGGACTGATTTCTTTGCTGACGTTGGTATGGATTCGGGCGTGGAAGCTCGGCCCTACAGCAGCTACGATGGTTGCGCTGGGCCTAATCTTAGGGATTGCCGCAACAGTGAGATATCAAAACGCTGTTTTCGGGATCATGCTCGCCACGCTGGTGCTGAAGGAGATCAACCGAAGCGGTCTTGCGCTCGCTTCGCTGCGCGCGGCTATCGGCGTCATAGCGTGCTGTGTCCCGGTAGCGCTTATCCTCGGCGGCCAATTGATGATGAGCGCTGGTCAACAAGGGTCGCAGGTCACCGTCGGACAGTATCCGATCGATCTCGCTTCACCGTACTTCATAGATGTCTTGATCTCATGCCGGCATGGGGCGTTTCATTGGGCCCCGGTCTTAGCGGTTGGCGTGCTTGGCCTGTTCTGGAAACTGACAGACACCGGTGCAATCCGCGACGACAAGGGGTTGGTCGTCGTGCTGCTCGCTACTCTAGTTGCGCACGCTTATTTGATCGGCGGGCTAAGCTTGACTACCGTCGCATACGGCAACAATCCGCCACCGCCCGGTTGGTTGCATCATTGGGACGACGCTCCCTCCTTTGGCATGCGCTATCTAACGGAATGCGCTCCAGTCTTTGCGCTGGGTTTGGCTTTCCTGATGCAGGCTACACAGCGGTATATCGGCCTAGCTGTTTGGGTTGTCGCACTAGCGTTCTTGGCTACCTGGAATGCGCTGCTGATAGTGGCCTATGGACTTGAAACAGTTAGTCGATCCGGATGCCTTACTTATTTCGATATGCTCAAAGGTTTCTCGGCTATTTTTCGCGCACTACAGCATCACATCTAGTTTTTCCGTGGGAAGGCTTGTTCATAGTCGCCAACGACAAAGGGCTAAGCTCCAGTTTGCATACACCATCGCTTGATTCTTTCGATCTGCGTCTGGCTTCCTGCGGATATGGAGCAGCTCGCTCGATAACTCAAAGCCGCTTCTAGCGCGAGAGGAGGCGGTGTCCCTCAGACAGTTGCGGGTTAGGAGTGGCGGTACTGCTCGCACACCCTACGCGGCCTTGGTGTTGAGAGCAACTTTGGCAGTGGATGCTCTGCCAAGTGC
>JBDTMS010000517.1:0-3916 GCA_039934195.1 Betaproteobacteria bacterium | reverse complement strand
GCTTCAAAGACGGCATGAAGCCCGAGGACGACAAAACGCATCCGGCGGGGACTGGTACGCTCGAGCATTCGGCTGTCGCCAAGACTGTGGACGGCGAAGTGAAGGACAAGAGCCAGTTCTGATTGGCCAGTCTTATACCAACGGATCAATCGAGTGCTCGATTTCAGTGTCTGGGAGTTGGTCGTAATCGGCGGCGTCGCTCTAGTCGTGATCGGACCGGAGCGGCTACCACGCGTCGCTCGTACGGCTGGCTTGCTGCTCGGCAGATTTCAACGTTATGTGGCGGAAGTGAAGTCCGACATCAATCGCGAAATCGAAGCGAGCGAGCTCAAAGAGCTCAAGACTTCTGTCGAAGATGCCGCCCGGTCGATTGAGCACAATGTCAGGACGCAGGTCGATGAGGCGCAACAGCAGTTCAAAGAGGTTCAGGCCGACTTGAAAGAGACCGGGGCCGAGCTTGAAAAGACCGAACAGGAGCTGCGCGACACCTCGGCGGGATTCTCCCTTCCGCATATGGGAACAGCTATGCCGAAGCCTGCGGCAGTCGGCGCGCAAGAACTGACAGCGTCGGCGGCCGCTGCGCAGTTCGGGATCAGTGCTCCTTCGACACCGGACGAAGCTACGACGGATGATCCGCAGCACAGCGAAGCCCCGCATGACAGCGAAGCCCCGCATGAGGGGGAAACGCCGCATAACAGCGGAGTGGACGAAATCCCATCGCCGCAGTTGGAGCTTGGCCTCGATCCCAACGCCGCACGCTCACCTTCGCAGCAGCACTGAGCCCCATTGCAAAACGCGTACGCCATGCCGATCGGCCGCACGCTCACTCTGAATAAACCGTGAGCGAAAACGAGCAGCTGCAGGAAACCTTCCTGTCCCATTTAATCGAGCTGCGCAATCGCCTGCTCTGGTCGCTCATTGCAGTAACGGTGGTGTTTCTGTGCTTCGTGCCGTGGTCCAAGGACATCTATCACATCATCTCGCAGCCGATTCTCGCCCAACTTCCGAAGGGCGGGCGAATGATTGCGACCGAGATCACCTCGCCATTCTTCATCCCGTTTAAAGTCACGTTCCTATCGGCGGTCGTGGCCACCTTGCCTTTTCTTCTCTATCAGGCCTACGCGTTCATCGCGCCCGGGTTATACATCCATGAGAAGCGCCTGGTTGCTCCGCTGATCATTGCCAGCACGGCACTGTTTTTTTGCGGTATGGGCTTCGCCTATTTCGCAGTATTTCCTACCGTCTTTCGCGTGATGCAAACCTTCACGCCCGAAGGCGTCGAGTGGATGCCCGATATCGGTACCTACTTGAGCTTCGTGATGAATATGTTCATCGCATTCGGGGTGACGTTCGAGGTACCGGTGGTGGTTGTCATCCTGGTACGAATGGGCATGGTGAGCGTGGCGAAACTCAGAAGCATTCGCCCCTACATCATTGTCGGCGCTTTCATCATTTCCGCGGTGGTGACGCCGCCCGATGTCACCTCCCAGATCTTGCTGGCGCTACCGTTGTGCCTGCTCTACGAGGTTGGGATTTTCGTGGCCTCGTTTCTCGCGCCGCGTAAAGAGCCCGGGTCCGAGTTGCAGAAAGAATAGCGGGCGCACGCCTCGGGTCGGACGAGGAGCACTCCGTCGTGGGTGCTATTCCTCTTCCTCTTCGGGCCGAGGCTTGGGCTTCGGGCGTTTGCCTACCAGGAGCTTAACGTTGACTGGCGCGCCGTTACGAAGCAGCTTTAGCGTAGCGGTCTTGCCCGGCTCGGCACTCGCAACCAGGTTGAGCATGGCGGAAGAGTCGGGTACCGGTTTGCCATCGACTTCGATCAGGATGTCGCCGGGCTTTACTCCGGCCTTGTCGGCGGGACCAGCGCGCACAACACCAGCGATCAGCACACCTTTAGTATCGGGTAACTTGAACGAGTCGGCCAGTTCACGCGTGATGTCTTGGACTTCCACGCCAATCCAACCGCGCGTTACCGAGCCGGTGGCGATGATCTGGTCCATAACCTGACGAGCCAGACTCACCGGGATCGCAAATCCGATACCCATCGAGCCGCCGCTGCGCGAATATATGGCAGTGTTCACGCCGATTAAATTGCCACTCTCGTCCACCAATGCTCCACCTGAGTTGCCGGGATTGATGGCCGCATCGGTCTGGATGAAATTCTCAAACGTATTGATCCCGAGATGCGATCGTCCCAACGCGCTGACGATGCCCATCGTAACGGTTTGCCCGACGCCGAATGGATTGCCGATCGCCAAGACCACGTCGCCGACGCTCACTTGCTCGAGCCGGCCGAACGTCACGGCGGGAAGGTTTTTAAGCTCGACTTTTAAAACCGCCAGGTCGGTTTCCGGATCGGTGCCGACGGCTTTGGCGCGCGCCTGGCGTCCATCATTCAACGCGATCTCGATCTCGTCCGCGGCTTCTACGACATGATGATTGGTAAGGATGTATCCGTCAGGTCCGACGATGACCCCGGAACCGAGGCTCGCTGTGCGCTGCGTCTCGCCATCAAATTGATCGCCGAAGAAACGCCGAAATACCGGGTCATCCATGAATGGGTGACGCGGAAGCTTGACCTCCTTACTGGTGAAGATGTTTACCACCGAGGGCATGGCCCTTCGCGCGGCCAAGCTATATGACGATCGCGCCCGGTTCGGAGAGTCGAGTTCCTTGAGGCTGTCATTCTCTTTGGCCTCGTTGATTGCAACGATACCGCCGACTACGCGTGTCGGCAGCAGGTCCGGTCGCAGCGTTTGGATGACTAAGAGGAGCGCCAGCGCGACGGTTGTCGCTTGAGCGAAGATAAGCCAGAGTCTGCGCATAGAGGCTTGGCGGTTCGCCGCCAGGCGCGAGAGTAAGTTGATGCAAAGACAAAATTATATGCCGGAACGGTTCTTATCCCCGAATTGTGCGCGGCGCCGTGATCCTGAGCATTGCCGGTGCACAAATGCCCTTGTTTGACAGGCACTAATAGTTCCCGTAACATCCGCGCCTTTCCGCAAGTCCAGCGCCTTTTCTGGTTCTGGAACATCGTTGAGTCTAGGAATTTTGGATGAAAACTTTTTCAGCCAAGTCGCATGAGGTGAAGCGCGATTGGTATGTCATCGACGCCTCCGACAAGGTGTTAGGTCGCTTGGCCGTCGAGATTGCGCGTCGTCTGCGCGGCAAGCACAAACCAGAATATACGCCGCACGTCGATACAGGCGACTTCATCGTAGTCATCAATGCTGAGAAGGTGCGTGTGACAGGCCGCAAAGCCGAGCAGAAAATGTACTACCGCCACAGCCAATATGTGGGTAATTTGAAGACTGCGACGTTTACCAAGTTGCAGTCGCAATTTCCAGCGCGCATTATCGAAAAAGCGGTGAAGGGCATGCTGCCGAAAGGTCCGTTGGGCAGCGATATGTATCGCAAGCTGAAAGTATATGCCGGCGCCCAGCATCCGCATCAGGCTCAGCAGCCGATCGATCTACCGGTTCCTCACGCCTGACCTTCCGCGCAACTCCCTGACTTTTTGCACAATCTTTGGGACTCAGTATGGCAACTCCGCAACACTACTATGGAACAGGCCGGCGCAAGAGCGCAGTGGCTCGCGTGTTCCTGCGCCCCGGCAAGGGCGAGATTGTCGTGAATGGCAAGCCGGTCGACGATTTCTTCTCGCGCGAAACTGGACGGATGATCGTGCGTCAGCCGCTGACACTGTCCAATCATCTCGGCACGTTCGACATCATGGTCAATGTGCAGGGCGGCGGAGAGTCTGGTCAGGCCGGCGCGGTTCGCCACGGCATTACACGCGCGTTGATCAATTACGACGCAGAGCTGAAACCGGCGCTCAAGAAGGCTGGACTGGTCACGCGCGACGCGCGCGAAGTAGAGCGAAAGAAGGTCGGGCTTCACAAGGCTCGCCGGCGCA
>JBDTMS010000516.1:0-3922 GCA_039934195.1 Betaproteobacteria bacterium | reverse complement strand
GCCGCGATTCTGCGCAACTCGTCGCTCGATGATTCGACCGAATATCTCAAAAATGCATTGGACGTCCTTCGACGGGCCGGCGATGCGACGCATCTTGCCCTCGGTCTAGTTACCCGCGCTTGGCTGCGTAGTCTCACCGGCGCGCGCGCCGGCCCCGACAGCGCACAGAGCGACCTGGACGAGGCCGGGGAAATCGCCGAGCGCGGCTCGATGCCGCTTTTCCTTGCGGACATCCACCTCCACCGCGCCCGATTGTTTGGCCCGTTCGCGTCAGATGCGAGTGGTGAAAAGTATCCGTGGGAATCGGCCACCGCCGATCTCGCCGCCGCCCGCCGTCTGATCGAGAAACATGGTTACCTGCGGCGCATGGAGGAACTTGAAGACGCTGAAGCAGCCGCGCGCAATTGGCCTAGCTCTATGGATTAAGCCCGACTCCACGACGCGCAATACTGGACAGTCCTTGCGCGATAAATTCGTTCTGATTAGTTCGTTAATTCGGTGCTTTCCCATCGAGACTCGACCATGAGAGCTAGCGCAGGAAACATGCATATCTTTGCGCACGATCAAGCGCAGTCACAAATGCCGGGCGTGTAGCGCTCCGTCCAATTGGTCGCCGACGCGAGCCCGAGCGAGCGCATCATATCCAGCGGAAACACCATCGTGTTGCTCTTGTCCCCCGCGATCACCGTCAACGTTTGCAGATAGCGCAACTGCATCGCTTCGGGCTGCATCGCCGCGCAGGCCAGCAACAAAATCCACCAGTCGGATGCGGTGACACCCGACGCATCGCGCTGACGTTCCTGCGTCGAAGTCCCTCCGCGCCGTCGCTGGATGAAGCAGCCTAATAGCGAGCGCTGCCGGCGCCATTTTGGAGCACCCGGGGACCGAACGATTGGCAAGCACCGCGCGCCCACTTGGCGTTGCCCCCGACGGGGCGAGCGAGAAGGTGCAGCGTAACTGCATCATCCCGAGCACCAGCATACTGGCCCAGGCGGAAGAAGCATCTCGCAATTCGCTCGCCAATACATCGTGCGTTGTGCCTGCAGAACGCGCGCCACCGTTCGATGCTACGGCAACTCGCGCAATACCGAATCCAACAGCATACGAAATCGCCGCCAGTCCTCCGGCGGGTCGCCGTTGTCACCGAGTAATTGTGCGTGGTCGGCGATGGTGCGATAACGCTGTTGCGGGTTATCGCACGCGGCCTTGAGCGCGTCGCGCGCCAACCCCATTCGACGTAGGTGGTCCTGCACCCGGAAATAGACCAACGCACCATCGCTTGCCAGTGCGAAGCCGCAGGTGAATTCGAGCGCCGCAGAATCGGGCTGTTGAATCACACTGACGGACGGGTCCTTAATGCTTAGTCGCAACAGAAGTAGTTCGTCGAATGTCTTTTTATGCTGGGCTTGCAGCTTCTCCGCTCGCCCTAGAATGGTGTCGACCTCCACTAAGTTGAGGCGTCCGGCACGCTGCTCTTCCTCGAGGAAATTCCCGGTATCCGCGGGAATCGCTTTGACGCATACCTTCACGGTCCCCTTGGACATTTGCAATCGCCGCTCGCAGAAGCGCTGAAAGCGACCGCCATAGGTCGCAAAGCAAATCCCGAACGTCACCATGAACATACTCGACCACGACCAGTGCTTGAACAAATTCATCCAGCCGCGGTTGTCGGGATGGTCGTATTCCTGCTCGAGGTTGAGATCGACATAGACGGCCTCCATGAGCTGCAACAGATTGCAGCAGAAATAGAAGCCGGCCCTCACCTCCTCCGCGCCATGCGGCAACGACAATCTATTGGGAGCGGCGAACTTTCTGCCAGCCATCAACTCCTGCCACTCCGGATACATCTGCGCGTCGAGGAAGCGAAGGTGCGACGCATCGCGCAGTTCTTTATGCAAAGCCTTGAGCTCGGCTGCGTGCTTCGAGAACGATGCCTTCACCAGCGCACTCGCAGGGTACCAGCGCTCGCGAATCATCTGGAGCATCTCGCCGCGCTCGCTAGGTTTAGTGATGTCGGCGCTCTCGAAGACATCGGCGGTGATGTGCTGGCCCAATTGACGGTAACTCTCGAACTGCGATTCGCCGAACCACTGGTCTGAGGTGGCCTCGTGCGGAAAGGTCGCATTCACCTTGGCGTACTGGCACACATCGAGCGGCTCGTTGCCGGTGAGCGATGGCTTGATATAGAGCAGGTAGCCTTCCATCGGCTCGCCACCGTCCGCGCTGTAGTCGATAGTGCCGACAACGCAGTGCTGTACGGACTTGCCGGTTTGCGGGTCGGGGACGATGGGCCGGGTATCGATATCGATCGTGATGCCCAGATCGATCTTACATTTTCGAACTACGTTGCCGAGATCCTCGAAGCCGAAGTCGCCGTCGCATCCGGCATCGCAGGCGATGATAAACCGACAGCGGCGTCGGACCAGTTCGTAAACGCCCAGATTGTCGAAGTGACCGCCATCGCTCAGATAAACATAATCGGAATTCTCGTCGGTTGCGCCGGCCAATTCCTTGAACAAGTAATTGAAGCCCCAGTGCGGTCCCGGCGTTCGCCAAACGCTCGCATTGCTCGTGTTCTGCATCCACCAACCCAACCGTACATTGAAAACGGTCAGCAAGAATGCCACCGCGGGCGACGAGTGATAGCCCATGTTCGGACTGGCTGCCGCGCCGGAAATCGAAAAGGCGGCGGCCAAGGTCACATGAGCGCTGGGCATTTGGTCGACGTAGTTTTCGGTGGGCTGATAGCACGCGGTCTGCCCTACGCCGGTCTGCTTTTTCATCAGGTCATAACCGCAGTAGAGCGGGCTGAATAAGAAAGATGCTGCCTTGCGCTCCTGCCAGGCCAGCCGTTCACCCCGCGTGATGTTGATTGCCGTGTTGATCAAGTGATAGGGGCGTTGCACGAGTCCCTTTAAGGCGACCGAATCAGCAGGGTCAAATCCAGTGTACAGATGCGGCGTACGAGCCGGATTGCTGGCACCCAAGTAACAGCGCATCAGCCGATTACGATAGAACATGTGGAAACTGAATAGATTGATGTCGACGCGCCAGACTAGGAACGTGCCGACCAACAGGGCGATGACCAATGGCAAAAAAACAAATTCGGGCTTCAGTGCGGCTGTGATGAGGCAAGCATAGCCCTCCCATGTCTTCTGCACCGGATCCGCCAGACAGTGCACATCATGCGACGTCCCCATCAGGTTCAGCACAGCGTGGATGCCAAATGAAAGCGCAATCAGCAATCCCGCCACAAATACATATGGTGTTACCTTCGGAATCAAGTCAGCCCAGCGACTCGCTCCGGGTTTACCGGTGAAACGACTCTTGGCGGTGACGACGCCGCCGAGAGTCGACAGGACCCACACAATGCCGAGGCCTTGCGCCAGACCGATTGCGACGATCACCCAGTAGGGCGCGTAGACGGACGCTGCTGCGATTGCAGTCCACGCCAGTGCTACCCCGATCAGCGATCCGCCAAGGCGACTCCACCATTCGCGGCTTTCCTCCTCCAATGCGCGACTAGTGACGCCAATCACGACCACCACCGACAAGCCGAACACACCCAGCATGGCCGGCAAACCCCAAACCGTTACATGCCATACCCCCGTCATGTCAGGGGCCGAGATGGAGGGCAGCCATCCATGCAAAACATGTAGCAGTGCGATACCAGTGAAGATACCGATTGCCAAACCCACGACAAGCCAGGCATTGCGTGCGTGCTGGTCCCGGCCTATCGGAGGTTTAATCAACCACAATGCGGTGTACCAGCATGCGCAGCAGAATGTCGTTCCGAGTAATGCAAGAACCGACCATCCCAACAAAATCTCCGGCCAGCCTTGTGATCCGGAAGTACGGGGCTGTGCGGCGAGCCAGTAGCCCAGCGAGATAGCTGCGGCCGTCAACGGAATGACGATCAGGA
>JBDTMS010000515.1:0-3925 GCA_039934195.1 Betaproteobacteria bacterium | reverse complement strand
CGTAGGCTAACTTGCTTGCAAGTTAAGCTCGCCTGCGAGCGGCCGTAGCCACAACTTAACGGCGGGCGTCGGGAAACTTCCCGACGCCGAAACGCGGCGTCGAATGGCGAAGTTGGTCGACGATCTCTAACCCGGATCGGAGCCGTGGGGTTCGACCGACGGCGAAGCGTATAAATACGGCGGCGGCTCTGCCTGAATTACCGGCTCGTACGATCCGCAACTCGATATTCTTTATTGGAGCACCGGCAATCCAAATCCGGATTGGGATGGCGCCGGCCGCGTTGGCGACAGTCTGTATACCAACTCTACGCTCGCGCTCAATCCCGACAACGGTGAGATCAAGTTCTACTACCAGTACACGCCGTGGGATGTGTGGGACTACGACGGCGTCAACGAGACGATTCTCGCCAACGTCAACGACAAACCCGTCTGGCTGCACGGCGATCGCAGTGGCATGCTCTATCAAGTCGATCGCACCGACGGGTCGTTCGTCTGGAGATTTCGAAAGTAAATTGGATGAAGGGCTTCAACACACGCGGCGCTGTTGGCACCGATCTAACCGACGACGAGTGGCTACGCGCCCCAAGCGACGAGATGATCTTCAACACCATCAAGAACGGCCGCGGGAACGCTGATGTCGCCGTTCGAGAATGCGATGACGGACGACCAGATCCTGCAAGCTTGTCGCATACCTACGCGATGAGAATCGTAAGCGAAAAGAGGCAGGCGAATTGCGCTAGTACAACTGCATTGCCTGCAACAATCGAGCGAGAGGCGCTAGGCGCCTCTCGCAGGCGGCTAAAGCTCGATTCCGCCACAACGGTCGACGGCGCGACCATCGCTGCATATACGTTCGATTTGCCGAACATCACGCGAAGACTCCGCGCACATTGCAGAAAACCGGATATCGACTGCGCTAGAGAAATCCCGCGCCGATCCATTCCGCCACGATCGCGGGTTTCGCCTTCCCCTCGATCTCCACTTTGACATCGTAGATCGATTGCCAGCGGCCGCTCGGATGCACGTCGAAGGTCCTCAATACGAAGCGACCGCGGATACGCGAGCCGGCAGGCACCGGTGCAACGAAGCGCAGCTTATTAAATCCGTAGTTAACGTTCGTCTTTGAGTTCGCCACCACAGGGCACGCTTGGTATGCCATCGGGGCGAGCATCGACAACGTTAGAAATCCATGCGCGATGCTGCCGCCGAACGGCGTCGATGCTGCTGCGCGCTGCGGATCGACGTGGATGAAATAATGATCCTGCGTCAGATCGGCAAATGCATCGATCATCTTCTGATCGATCTCGAACCAGTTCGAGGTGCCGACCTCGGTGCCGATTCGTGCACGCAAATCTGCGATGCTCATCTCTTGTAAGGGGCCTTCCATGCATACCTCTTATATTTGTAGGAATCGAAGGCCCGGCCCCGGCCGGACAACGTGCCCGGCAGTCTTCTAACGCAGAGTTTTACGCACTTCGATGGTATTGCCCGTGCTGTCATCTATACGCACGCGGATCTGCGTTCCCCGATATAGCGCATTGGTGACTACCGTCCACACGACGGTAGATTCGCCTTCGTCGTGAGACGCACCGGCTGCCACCGGTTCATCCCAATGCATACCGGCGTGCTCCGTGGCAAGGTGAGCGAGGCCGATTGCTTCTTCTCTCGAAAGGTACGTTACCACTGGAGCTTCAACGTGCTGGACACGCTTGGCAGGATCTCGAAATAGCTTCATCTCATCCAGGCCTCATTCTGAAGTCGCGTCTGTTTATATAAATCCACAGACAGGAACGAGTCGGAAATATGCGCGGCTCTGCGGATGAGCGAGCGCTCTGACTCCCGTAACGTACAGACGACAGCGACAGCGCGAGATTGGAAGCGGCCGCAGGACGAGTCCACCGCCGCTCTCGCAACGTTGTCTCGTCTCTTCTCGGCGACCGCCCAGCGTGTAGATTAATGCCGGAAGCAAATGGTAATACAAGGTTGCAAAAAATTCGCTAACCGCTAGGCGGGCCGACGGGCGGCACCCACTGCCACAGCACCCGTATACACGATAACCGCGGGTCCTACTGCAAGATGAATTGCTGCACCCTGAATACGCATGTGCGAGCTCACCGGGGCGGTGAACTGATAGTCGGTTCGCGCGTGCCGTCCTCGGACGCGCCGCATGCGCTGCGGGTTCGCAGGTGCAAACGCGGGCGGGCGCGCTCGCTACTTTACCGTGTAGCCACGGCCGTCTAAGCAAGCATCCATCGCACGACTGTAATCGTGCTGTTTCTGCACCGACGCGGTTATTCCTCGAACGTTCGGGTCGAATCCTGTTTGCCCGGCAGCCCACCTTTCGCATTCCAAGCGATCAGCCGCTTGCTGCTGCTCGTTTTGCCCTTGGCGTGGGTAGACAAAAATCTGACTGGATAACGGCGCCTGAGCAACGGCGCCGGCAGGAGCGGCATCGGCAGAAGCTGGTGGCGAGATAGCTGCGGGGGGCGGGACCGTCACGACATTCCCGGGTGGCGGAGTTACCACCGTATAGCCCTGCGGACTCTGCGCGTAGTACACGCCGTTCGCGTAGTAGTACGGCGTCGAACCCACCCAAATAGTGGTGGAGTCCGGCGGCAAAATCGGTGCAACGACGCCGACCGGCGGCACAACTACGACGAAACGCCCCGGGCCCTCTGGTGAGTACCAGACCCCGCCGGCGAAATAAAACCGCGAACCTCCAAACACGACGATGTTGAAGCGGGGCGGCAGCACACCGAATACGAACCCGCGAGGTGGATAGTAATGATCATGATGATAGCGCGAGTCGAAAAAGCGCTGGTCGTGAAATTCGCGTTCGCGAAATTCGTGCGGGCGAACATTATGATCCCGCCATCCTCGCTCCTCTGCATGGGCAGGCGCAACGCAGGCGGCCAAGAGAACGCCTACTACTCCCCACGCGATCGAGCGGCACCGGCTTCTAAGCATCGTCATATAGCGTCCTTTGATATTGTTTGATGATGTCGTCTGTGCACAGAGCACACATCAGCCGACTGCATAGAGAGCGTCGCTCCCGCATGCGCGCAGGCTGCACCATCTATCCGCGGCGACCAACGTTGTGAGCAGCAGTCGTCGACAACTTGCGCGGACGAGCGTGACATCCAATGCAGTTATAGCTAGCGCCGGCAACATGTTTCCCAGGACGCCAAGCCTTACATGCAGGACTACGACATCCAGCTCGCCCTCGGATCGCATGTGGCAACTTCATGGCGCTTCACTTACTTTCCTTTCGAAGTTGTAAGAGGCGCCTGCCGGCAGTGCCGGTGGCTCGCATGATTTAACGCCGCATAGGGGCTGTGGGTGCACAGAAGATTGGTAACAGCATGTGACGCAGTTACAATCGTTGCGCGCTGCAGGTTCACGCGGAAATGCGAAAGTCCGGAGCTTAGGGTCTGGAGAAGCATGCAAGATCGACGCACTTGGCTCAACGGGACAACCGCTACCTCACTGAGCGTTCGGAAACGAACAACGCGAACGATCATCGATCTACGGCGATTTATGAATTACACAGCCGCTAACGAACAGTCCAGTGGTACCTCCGGTACACATCAGTCATCAGACATAACTGGAGAACTCTCATGAAGATCAAGACTCGCCGCACTGCAGGCGGAGGGCGCCTCAGCTCGATCTAACCCGAGATGTGTTGACGTCATCCGTACCGAGATCTAAATCGTCTCGGATCGGAACTGACGGCTACAAATGGATTGGGCCGTTGCCTTACCGGACGGCCTAGTTTTTTGTGCGCAGCCCGAACGCGACCTAGCGCGTTTCTTCAATCGGGTCGGTGCACGGCATCGGCGGACCAACGACGAGCACGCTGAATTGGCAACCTAAGGAAGCTCTGAACAAGTCTTGCGTGCGCGTTGCGTCAGGTGCGGATGGATGC
>JBDTMS010000514.1:0-3929 GCA_039934195.1 Betaproteobacteria bacterium | reverse complement strand
GGCCTTCAGCGCGGATGGCACGCGCATCGTGAGCGGCAGCGGCGACAAGACGTTGCGCCTTTGGGAAGCGCATTCTGGAAAATTGATTTTCGCCCCGCTGTCCGGCCATGAGAAATTGGTCACGTGCGTGGCCTTCAGCGCGGATGGCACACGCATCGTTAGCGGTAGCTGGGACACGACGCTTCGCCTTTGGGACGCCCATACGGGTAAACCGATCGGCGCACCGCTCACCGGCCATGAGCGCGCGGTCACGAGCGTGACCTTCAGCGCGGATGGCACGCGCATCGTCAGCGGCAGCGAGGACAAGACGCTCCGGCTGTGGGACGCGCGGACGGGAAAGACGATCGGCGCCCCGCTCACCGGCCATGAAGACAATGTCTCAAGCGTGGCCGTCAGCGCGGATGGCACGCGAATCGTCAGCGGCAGCTGGGACAAGACGTTGCGGCTTTGGGACGTCCATACGGGAAAACCGATCGGTGCACCGCTCACTGGCCATGAGGGCCGGGTCAATAGCGTGGCGTTCAGCGCAGATGGCGCGCGCATCGTCAGCGGCAGCGACGACAAGACCCTGCGACTTTGGGACCCGCATACGAGCAAACCGATCGGTTCCCCGCTCTCCGGCCATGAGGACAAGGTCTATAGCGTGGCTTTCAGCCCGGATGGCACGCGCATCGTCAGCGCCAGCTTGGACAAGACGCTGCGCCTTTGGGACGCGCATACGGGACAACTGATCAGCGTCCCGCTTTCCGGCTATGAGGGGGCGGTCACGAGCGTGGCCTTTAGCCCGGATGGTAGGCGCATCGTCACCGGCAGCTTGGATAGCGCGCTCCGCCTTTGGGACGCGCATACTGGACAACCGACCGGTTTTCCCCTCAACGGCCACGAGGGAGGGGTCACGAGCGTGGCCTTCAGCGCGGATGGCACGCGCATCGTCAGCGGCAGCTTGGATGGGACAGTGGGTCTTTGGGACGCAAAAATGATCGAGTCGGCCTCAGGTCTTTATGCATTGCTTTGCGCCAATCTGCACCGCAACCTCACGCGTGAAGAGTGGACGCTGTACGTTCCGACCGGCGAGAACTATCGCAAGGTATGCGAGCACCTGCCTCTTGACGAGCAGAAGAAGTGAAGCTTCCCGGCTCAGCCGGTGGGACGTATAGCAACGGACGCCATCGCCTGCCTCTTAAATGGCAGCAGGCGTGAGGCGCCGACTTCATGGCGCGTTGCCTCATGCAGTCGAGTTGGCAAAAGAGAGCTGCCGCGGGCCAGCATTTCAGTTGTTGAAACGCGTCATCCGCGCACTTGCCAAAATGAGATCCACTGCGCTGGTGAATGCAGTGCGCTAGATACACGCCAGCGCGGATGCGTGGTCGTCGGTTAACTCGAAATGTTCGATCAAGCTGAGCTTTAGACGACCGTCGTCACCAGCTGGATGTCTCACTAACCTTTCTGCACGACACGCTTCGCTTTTGAAGCAACCTCGCCTTTATCCTCCGTGAAATTGTCGCAGGCATCCTTGCCGCCGTCTTCGCAGACGTCTCATGCCCATTGAATATACCTTTTGGTCTCTCGATTTGTACGAACGTAAGTTCCATCCTCGCGCTCCTCTACTTACCTGAACAGCTGTCGAACAGCTCGTCGCCGCCGACGCCTGCTTGCTAAAGAAGTCAAGTTACGCTTAACGGTCCCCCGCACCCGGGTCGCGGTGGCGATCGCAATCATCGAAGGTCGACCCGACGTTTGGTTTAAAACTTCGTGGAGAGTGGAAATGGAAAAGTCGTTGTTGGCTCGAACAGTAACGATGGTGTTGCTTACCGGAGCAACCATCGGTTGGCTTGGCGCCGCTAACGCGGACGACAACACTTGCGACGCATGGTGTGTATCGGATGGCGGCACGAGCAGCTGGCGGCAAATCAACAGTTCAGTCTACGGATTGGAGTTATTGGCGTTGGGCGACTTTGATGGCGATGGCAAAGTCGACGTCTTCCACGCTGACGGTGAGAAGTGGTACGTGTCGTATGGTGGAACGGGAAATTGGGAGCGGATCGCCGATTCGCAGTTCAAGCTCGACGAGCTCGCTATCGCGGATTTCAACGGTGACGGCAAGGCGGACGTATTCCGGGCGAATGGTCACAACTGGATCGTCTCTTATAGTGGTACGGGGAGTTGGCAGCCGATCAATACATCCAAGACGCCCCTAAGCGAGCTTGCCTTCGCGGATTTCAACGGTGACGGGAAGGCCGATGTGTTCCGGGCAGACGGTCACAAGTGGTATGTCTCGTATGGTGGTACAGCCAGTTGGCGGCCGATCAACACTTCAACGACGAGGTTGAACGAGCTCGCGTTTGCGGACTTCGATGGTGATGGCAAGGCCGATGTATTTCGCGCAGATGGCCACAAATGGTACGTCTCGTATGGCGGTACCGCCAGCTGGCAGCCGATCAACACATCGCAGGCGAGAATTTCCGAGCTAGGATTTGCGGACCTCGATGGTGACGGTAAAGCTGACGTATTCCGATCCGATGGCCGAAAGTGGTACGTGTCGTACGGCGGTACCGGCAACTGGCAGCCGATCAACATCTCCGGTTCCCGGCGCGACCAACTTGCCTTTGCGGATTTTGACGGTGATCGCAAGGCCGACGTATTTCGCGCTCATCCATCGGGTTTGTTGATGGCCTCCCACATTGCTTTGCAAGGCCGGGTCCCACAACTCATCACCTATAACATTGGCGGGCAGGTGCGCAAAATTCCAGTGAACACAGACCACGTCACGATATCCGGCCACGATTTTACCGTGAGT
Organism: Betaproteobacteria bacterium; assembly: GCA_039934195.1. GTDB lineage: Bacteria > Pseudomonadota > Gammaproteobacteria > Burkholderiales > SHXO01 > SHXO01. The sequence continues at coordinate 1,132 of JBDTMS010000514.1, read as the reverse complement.
CGTGCGACTGTCTCCAAAAACGCAACTGGCTTGATCGTGACTGGACAGATTTCGCACCAGCTAGCCAACCGCCCCGACGATGAGATCTCGTATACGATCATAAAAGAGAATGGCGGCGTCAAGAACATTGAACGCCACATTGATCGAGGCGGACTTGCCCCGATAGTGGGGCCGATCATTTCTATCGGCGCCACATACTTTACGGAAATACCGATCCCAGATGAGCTCGTTGTGAAGGTGGGCCGCGATATTGGCAGAGCCATCGACGGCTCTTGGGAGTCCACCTGCGACGCTGCAATCGCCTACATCGCTCTCTATGCGAAGTAGAGACAGCGGTCGTGACGATGTCGAGAATAGAAAGCCAGATGACGCCTCGTTGCTTTGCGCGATGAATCTGCTGCAGCAGTGGTGCTGGCAATTTCTCGGATTTAGAATGCAGACTACACAGCACGACGCGCGCACACCCAGAGCGCCGGCGTTTGAACTTCAATGCCGAAAAATGCACGCGGTACATGCGACGAGAAAACCAACGCCTCACCCGCGGCGACACTATGCGGCCAAACCCATTACAAACCCCGCTAATGCGGGGTTTTTTGGTTCCAGGCTTTTCTTGCAACCTGTCACAGGCGAATTGCATAAAAGGCTGACGGATCGAACCCAGCGACATCTCGCGACGTGGACTGGAAGCTGCCGGAAACGCGCGTAGTGCGCAATCGCGTCCGCTGCGTATGCGAACCTACACCGCGCCTCTAGCTCGCCGCCCAGCCGCCGTCGATCGAGATCGCAGAGCCAGTGATATCGCCGCTGTCCTCGCCGCACAGAAAGACAACGAGGCCGGCGACGCCCTCCGGTCCTACGAAGCGTCCCGCCGGTTGGCGCGTTGAAAGAAATTTTTTGACGGCGATATCGCGCGTAAGGTCTTCCGCCGTCATGAGCGACTGCACGAGATTTTCCGCGTGCGCGGTGAGCGCGGTACCGGGACAGATTGCATTGCAAGTGATGTCTTGATTCAGCGTTTCCAGCGCGACCGCACGCGTCATGCCGATCAACGCGGTTTTGGTCGTCACGTAGTCGACACGATTCACCGTGCCGAACAACCCATACACCGACGACATATTGATGATCCGGCCCC
>JBDTMS010000513.1:0-3933 GCA_039934195.1 Betaproteobacteria bacterium | reverse complement strand
TCGTGATGATGGCGATGATGTCGACCTCCGGCCTCATGGTCATTTCGCAGATGGCCGCATTTGCGCGGGACTTCGGCGTGGCACAGGTGACGGTGATGGGATTAGCGGCATTGCCGCTCGCGCTGACTCTGGATCGCTTCACCAACGGCCTGACGCGGCCGTTCTTCGGCTGGGTGTCCGATCGCATCGGGCGCGAAAACACGATGTTTATCGCCTTCATGCTCGAAGGCGTGGCAATGACGCTATGGTTGCTCACGCGCGAGAATGCGGTGCTGTTCGTGCTGCTCTCCGGCCTGGTATTTTTCGGCTGGGGCGAAATCTTCTCGCTGTTTCCGTCGACGTTGACTGATACCTTCGGACCGTCGCATGCCACGACCAACTACGGATTCCTGTACATGGCGCAAGGCGTCGGTTCGATTCTCGGCGGACCGCTCGCGGCGCTGCTGTATCAAACGTCAGGTACCTGGACGATCGTCTTCGCTGTGGTGATCTCGATGAACTTCCTCACGGCGATTCTTGCGATCGTTGTGCTCAAGCCGAGGCGCCGCCGTTTCTTGCAACGCGTGCAGGCCTGACGCGCGCGGCACCTGAGAGTATCCTCGGCAGAGATTTTCCCTGGTCCTCCTCCCCGCTACCTCGCGCCGCACCGATACTTCATGCTCAACCCGACCTACGGCACTAACGGCGTGGCCGTCGCCCCGCACGCACTGGCTGCGCAAAGCGCGCTCTCGGTATTGCGCGACGGCGGCAATGCAATTGAAGCGATGGTCGCCGCCGCGGCAACTATCGCAGTGGTTTATCCGCATATGAACAGCATCGGCGGCGACGGCTTCTGGCTTATTGTGCCGCCCGACGCGGCGCCGATCGGCATCGACGCATGCGGCCGCGCGGGCAACGCAGCCAGCATCGAGCGCTATGAGCGCGATGGTCTCAAATCGATTCCGATGCGCGGACCGATGGCCGCGAACACCGTCGCCGGTACGCTCGGCGGCTGGATCGAAGCATTGGCGATCGCGCAGCGTATGGGCGGCAAAGCCTCGCTCCCGCGTTTGCTCGACGATGCGATCGGTTACGCCGAAGATGGTATTCCCGTCACCAAGAGCCAGCACTTGTCGACCGCGGCCAAGCTCGCGGAATTACACGAGCAGCCGGGGTTCAGCCGCACTTATCTGATCGACGGCAAGGCGCCGCGAACCGGCACACGCTTTCAGCAACCGGCACTGAGCCGCACGCTGCGACGGCTGGCGCAAGACGGACTCGACAGTTTTTATCGCGGCGCGTTGGCGAGCGAGCTGGCAAGCGCGCTGTCCACGCTGGGCGCGCCGCTTACGCTGCAGGATCTCAACGAGCATCGCGCTGCTGTGGTCACGCCGCTGCATCTCAAGCACAGCCGCGGCGATGTCTACAATCTGCCGCCGCCGACGCAAGGTTTGGTGTCGCTGCTGATCCTCGGCATCCTGGATCGGCTCCGCTTCGATGCAGAGGAACTGGGCAGCGCAGATCGCATTCATCTGACCGTCGAGGCGACCAAGTTGGCGTTCGGCATTCGCGATCAACACATCGCCGACGCTGCGGAGCATCGATTCGATGCGCAGGCGGCACTTAGCGAAACGTCGCTGGCGCAACTCGCCGCGCGCGTCGATGCGAAGGTCGCGGCGCCCTGGGGAAATCCAACGCAGCCCGGCGATACGGTGTGGATGGGGGTGATCGATCGCACCGGACTGGCAGTCTCGTTTATTCAAAGCGTGTATCACGAGTTCGGCACCGGCGTCGTGGTCGGCGATACCGGTGTGGTGTGGCAAAACCGCGGCGCGTCGTTCAGCCTCGATCGCAATCGCCTGCTCGCATTGCGTCCGCGCAAGAAGCCGTTCCATACGCTGAATCCGGCAGCGGCGCGTCTGCAAGACGGGCGCACCATGGTGTATGGCACCATGGGCGGCGATGGCCAGCCGCAGACGCAGGCAGCAATCTTCACCCGCTACGCCGTTTTGGGTGAGAATGCACAGACGGCGGTAACTGCGCCGCGCTGGTTGCTCGGAAGGACCTGGGGAAAACCTTCAGACACGCTGAAGCTCGAAGCCCGTTTCGGCGCCGACGTGACAGCGGCGCTGCGAACCCAAGGCCACGTAGTCGAAAGCCTGGGCGAATTCGATGAATCGGTCGGTCACGCCGGCATCGCCGTGCGCGACCGCCAGGGTCTGTTCGAAGCTGCCGCCGACCCTCGATCGGACGGCGCAGCCGCAGCGTTCTAATTTCGTCACCGCGACATCGGCGCCATCGCTTCGCTTCGCAGTGTGCTGCACGCCGCAGGTCCTCTGAGCATCGGTTGACAGCGTAAATGCGCGTGCGAAGCGATTCGCAAGCCGCGGCACTTAATTAATGCGCGGCACTTTATTCATCTATGGGCGATTCATGCTGATCTACATCCACGGCTTCAACAGCTCGCCGGCGTCGCACAAATCGCAGCTTCTGCACGACCGCTTGAAAGGCATGGGGCGCGCGGCGGAATTCTCCTGCCCCGCGTTGCCGTACGCACCGGCCGCAGCAGCCGACATGCTGCGCAAGGAGATCGGCACGCAGCCACCGCGCGGGGTTACCCTGGTCGGCAGCTCGCTCGGCGGCTACTACGCAACGTATCTGGCGGAAGAACTCGGGCTGCGCGCGGTTCTGGTGAATCCCGCCATCAAGCCCTACGAGGGTCTGCGCACCTATCTCGGCAAGCAGAAAAATCTGTATACGCACGAAGCCTACGAGCTGACCGCCGCGCACCTGGATGAGTTGCTGGCGTTGGACGTGGAGCGGCCCACCCGCCTCGAGCGCTATTACTTGATGGTGACGACCGGCGACGAAGTCCTCGACTATCGCGACGCCGTGGCGAAATACGCCGGCGCCAAACAACTCGTCGTGCAAGGCAGCGATCACGGCTTCAAAGAATTCGGCGACCACCTCGAGGGTGTGCTGAAATTTGCCGGCATCAAATAGTCAGCGATGACACGCGGGTACAATTCGCGTGGGTATAATTCCCGTGGGTACCACTCTTCGACCCGCCATGTCGGCGGGTTTTTCTTTTGCTTGACGCGTCGTCTCCAAGCCCACATCCGTGCAGCGGTATGAACGTTTATTACGAAGAAGAAGGCAGCTTCCGCGTCGGCTCGATCCTGGCTGACAACGACAGCTCATTGCAGGTCGAAGCGCCGCATGGCAAACGCAGCAAGATCAAATCCTCGAATGTGCTGTTCCGCTTCGACGATGCGTTGGCCGGTTTCCTTGAGCAGGCGCAGCGCGCCGCCGAAGATATCGACCTCGACTTTTTGTGGGAATGCTGCGGCACCGACGAATTCAGCTACGAGACGCTGGCGCGCGATTATTTCGGCCATGCACCGAACAAGCGCGAGGCCGCCGCCTTGCTCATTCGTCTGCACGGCGCGCCGATGTATTTCTACAAGAAGGGCAAGGGGCGCTATCGTCCGGCGCCGGCCGATGCACTGAAAGCCGCGCTCGCAAGCGTCGAGCGCAAACGTCTGCAAGCCGTACAGCAAGCCGAATACGTCGAGCAGCTGCGCCGCTTCGAGCTGCCGGAATCGTTTCGCCCGCGACTCGCCGAGCTGTTGTACAAACCCGACCGCAACACGGTGGAAGTCAAAGCGATGGAAGAGGCGGCATCCGAGTTTCGCTTGTCGACCTTGCGGCTACTGGAAAAGTGCGGCGCGATACCATCGACACGCGACTATCACGTCAACCGCTTTTTGTTCGAGCACTTCCCGCGGGGCATCGGTTTCGTGAGCGATGGCGCGGCGCCGCCGCTGATGGATTTGCCGACTGCGACGGCGCAAGCGTTCAGCATCGATGACATTACCACTACCGAAATCGACGATGCCTTTTCGGTAACGCCGGTGCCGGGCGGATGGGAGATCGGCATTCACATCGCGGTGC
>JBDTMS010000512.1:0-3950 GCA_039934195.1 Betaproteobacteria bacterium | reverse complement strand
TGTTGGCGTCGACCGCGACTTCTTCTGCGAAGCCGCCCCACGTCGTCACCGCCATCACGCGATCGCCCGGTTTGAACGTGCTGACGCCGGCGCCGATTTGTTTGACGACCCCGGCGACCTCGAAGCCCGGCGAAAACGGCGGTTCAGCTTTAATCTGATACTTGCCCTGGATCATCAGCGTGTCGGGGAAATTGACGCTGGCTGCTTTGACGCTGATCACGACTTGATTGGCATCGGCGATCGGCGATGGCACGTTCTCCACCGACAGCTTTTCCGGTGGACCGAACTCGCGGCACATCACCGCTCTCATCGCTGCCATTCTCGCAAGCTACGCGGCACGCGGCGCACGCCCGCCGTGCTTGCGCACGAACTCATGCGCTTCTTCGGCGGATTCGAAGATATGCGACGCGACGCGACGGCGCGAAAGCGCTTCGCCGAGCTTCATGCGCAAGAATGCGCTGGTGGCATAGCGCGAAGCGGTCGTGTAGTAATGCGCGTCCATGTAGCCGAGCACGGCGGCATAGGTGTCGGCCACTGCCGGATCGACCACGAACCCGTCGTAGTTAACCACCGCCGCGACTCGATGCCCGATTGCCTGACAGCGATCTTCCACGCAACGCCGCCAGCGGTCGACATCATCGCGCGTGCGCAAATGCAATCCTTCGAGGTTCAAGAACAGGATCTCGCGCTCGGCGTCATAACTCACGCGCTCATCGAGGCCAAGGCCCAGCAAGGTGTCTTCCAGCGCCATCGACTCGTTACGGAAGATGCGCGTATCCATGACCTTCGGCTCGCGCACGATCGGCGCGAATTCCATTTGCGCGAGGATGTCGCGTTCGATATCGATGCCCGGCGCGACTTCGACCAGCTCCATGCCTTCCAGCGTGCGACGAAACACGCACCGCTCGGTCACGTAGAACGCCGGCTGGCCTGCCTTCGCGGCGAGCGCGCCGTTGAAGGTGATCTGCTCGACGCGCTTGATGAACTTCTTCGACTTGCCTTCTTTGAGAATACGCACGCGGCCGCCTTCGACTGCGACTTCCAACCCGCCTGCTGTGAAGGTTCCAGCGAACACGACCTTGCGCGCGCTTTGGCTGATGTTGATAAAGCCACCCGCGCCCGCCAGGCGTTTGCCGAAGCGACTCACGTTGACGTTGCCGTCCGCGTCGGCTTGCGCCATGCCGAGGCATGCCATGTCGAGTCCGCCGCCGTCGTAGAAGTCGAACTGTTGATTCTGATGAATCACGGCGTCGACGTTTACCGCTGCGCCGAAATCCAATCCGCCCTGCGGCGCGCCGCCGATGACGCCGGCCTCGACCGTGAACGCGAGGTAGTCGACCAGCTTCTCTTCCGACGCGACTGCTGCGACGCCCTCGGGCATGCCGATGCCGAGATTCACCACACCATTCATCGGCAACTCGAACGCGCAGCGGCGCGCGATGATCTTGCGCTCGTCGAGCGGCATGATCTTGCCGCGGTCGACCGGTATGCGGTACTCGCCGGAGAACGCCGGGTTGTACGCGGTGACGTAGGTCTGCAGATGATTTTCCGGCTTGGCGATCACCACGCAATCGACCATCACGCCCGGCACCTGCACCTGGCGCGGATTGAGCACTTGATTTGCGCAGACGCGCTCGACTTGCGCGATGACGAAGCCATTGGAATTTTTCGCCGCCATCGCGAGCGCCAACGTATCCAGAGTCAGCGCTTCGTGCTCCATCGTGATGTTGCCGGCAAGGTCCGCGGTCGTGCCGCGTATCAGCGCGACGGTGATCGGCACGGCTTTGTAGAACAGCCATTCTTCGCCGTCGATTTCCATCAGGCGAACCAATTCTTCGTGCGTGCGGCTATTAGATTTGCCGCCGTCCTGGCGCGGATCGACGAAGGTGCCGAGGCCTACCTTCGTCAGCGTGCCGGCGCGGTGTCCCGCGATGTCGCGAAACAGCAAGGTCATCGTGCCGAGCGGCAGGTTGTACGCCTCGATGCGCTCGTCGACCGCCATTTGCGCGAGCTTCGGCACCAGACCGTAGTGGCCGCCGATAGTGCGTTTGATCAGACCGTCTCGCGCGAGGCGATTCAGGCCGCCGTCTTTACCGTCGCCCGGTGCGGCGGCAAACATCAGTGTGAGATCGCGCGGTCCGGCGGTATCGACGAAGCGCTGTTCCAACGCCGCGATCAATTCCTCGGGCGTGCCACATCCGACGAAGCCCGAGCACGCAACGGTGTCGCCATCGCGAATGATTGCGATCGCCTCAGCGGCAGATACGACCTTGCTCTTCATAGGCGGCTACCTTTGCTTGGCAGTTTCGACTGAGCCTGGCCCGGGATGGCCGAGCAGTTGCGCGTGGTCCGCTGCGGCATCGCGATAGCCGCCGCGACAATCGCGATATGCCACCGGCGGCATCGCATATGCCACCGGCGCCGTCGCGATATCCCAGCGGCAGCGCGGTTATACCATTTCTCCAGGCTCGAACCCGCTTCGAGATTACGCGCATCGATCGCTGATTGCATCGGTCGCCGCTGGTGACATCGATAGCCGGTACCGCGTCCGACACGACGAGCTTACGCATTCGGGTCTCCCGATACTACAATCGTCGTTTCCTGCATCGCGAGAAACCGCTCATGACCGCACGCGCAGCCAAGCCCCGCGTGGCAAAACCATCGATATCGACAAGCGAGCTTGTGCCGCGTTTTTCATCTTTCCCCGCGCTAGGCCCCAACGGTTTCAGCCGCGTCTCCTACACCGAGTGGGGCCCGGAGCAATCCGATCGTACGGTGATCTGCCTGCACGGGCTCACTCGCAACAGCCGCGATTTCGATTTTATCGCGCGTTATCTCGCGCAGCGCGGCATGCGGGTTATTGCACCGGACCTGCCCGGTCGCGGCCGCAGCGAGCGGCTCCGGCACGCCGAAGATTATGCAACACCGGCCTATCTCGGTGCGATGGCGGGGCTGCTCGCGCGCCTGCAAGTGCACGAAGTCGATTGGATCGGCACATCGCTCGGCGCGCACATCGGCATGGAGCTCGCAGCCAAGCACGCCGCTCCGATTCGCCGGCTGGTGATGAACGACTTCGGCGCGCGCACACAAGGCGCTGCGCTCAACCGCCTGGGCAATTATCTGCGCCTGCAGCAGCACTTCCGCACGCTCGAAGATCTGGAACAGCACATGCGGACGATCTACGCGCCGTTCGGCGAGCTCACGGATGCCCAATGGCTGCATATGACCGAACACAGCGCCGACCTCGGTAGCGACGGCTACTACCGCCAGAACTATGACCCGGCGATCAAAAGCCAATTCTTGTGGCCGTCGATGCTGGACATCGTGTTGTGGCACGTCTGGGAACGCGTGACCTGCCCGGTTCTCATCATGCGCGGCCAGCATTCCGATCTGCTGTTACCGTTCACCGTCACTCGTATGCAACAGCGGGGCATCGCGGCGGCCCGTGGACTGGTGCAAGCAGTCGAAATCCCCGGCTGCGGTCACGCGCCCTCGCACTTCCGCGCTGCCTTCCGAAGCTTGCGGCAGCACCAGGTCGGCGGCGGCGACCGCCGGCACCTCGATCTGCAGGTCGATGCGGTCGAGCATCGGGCCTGAGATGCGCGCCTGGTAGCGCTCGGCACAGCCCCTGCCTTGGCGGCAGGCATAGCCGGGTTCTCCGGCGCGCCCGCAGCGACAAGGATTCATCGCCGCGATCAGTTGAATGCGCGACGGGTAGGAAATGCGATGGTTGGCCCGTGCTATCACCGTCTCTCCAGTTTCGAGCGGCTGGCGCAGCGCATCGAGCACCTGCGGATGGAACTCCGGCAGCTCGTCGAGAAACAGCACGCCGCGATGGGCCAGCGCCGCTTCGCCCGGCCGCGGCCACGTGCCGCCGCCGACCAGCGCCGCCATGCTGGCCGAATGATGCGGCGCGCGGAACGGCCGCGCTCTACCGATGCGCCCGCCGG
>JBDTMS010000511.1:0-3952 GCA_039934195.1 Betaproteobacteria bacterium | reverse complement strand
AATTTCCGGAGGAAGCCTCGATGGGCACCCGCGAACAAGAGCTGCTCGCTCAATTAAATCTCGATCCCCTGTGGATTCCGTTTACCGCCAACCGCGAGTTCAAAGCGAATCCGCGATTACTGGTTGCTGCCAAGGACATGTACTACACAGCGCACGACGGCCGCCAGATTCTCGATGGCATCGCCGGCCTGTGGGCGGTCAATGCCGGGCACTGCCGCCAGCCGATCGTGGACGCGATCAAAAAGCAGGCGGAGACGCTCGATTACGCGACCGGCTTCCAGATGCACAGCCCCGGCCCCTTCCTCGCGGCAGAGCGGCTCGTGCAGATCACGCCGAAAGGCATGGACCGCGTGTTCTTCGTCAACTCCGGTTCCGAAGCGGTCGACACCGCGCTCAAGATCGCACTGGCCTATCACCGCGTCCGCGGCGAGGGCACGCGCCGGGTGCTGATCGGACGCGAGCGCGGCTATCACGGCGTCGGCTTCGGCGGCATTTCGGTGGGCGGCATGGTCGCCAATCGCAAGGTGTTCAACGGCCAGTTGCTGCCGGCAGTCGACCACATTACGCACACGCACAACCTCGAGCAGAACGCCTACTCGCGCGGACAGCCGACGTGGGGTGCGCATCTGGCCGACGACCTCGAACGTGTCATCGCTCTGCACGACGCATCGAATGTCGCCGCGGTGATCGTCGAGCCGGTCGCCGGCTCGACCGGTGTACTGCTGCCGCCGAAGGGTTACCTGCAGCGGCTGCGCGAAATTTGCGACAAGCACGGCGTTCTGCTGATTTTCGACGAGGTCATCACCGGCTTCGGCCGCACCGGCAGCGCATTCGCGGCGCAGACCTTCGGCGTCACGCCCGATCTCATCACTTGCGCCAAGGCGCTTACCAATGCGGCGGTGCCGATGGGCGCAGTCGTCGCGAAGCAGGAAATCTACAACGCGTTCATGCAAGGCCCTGAAAACGCGATCGAGCTGTTCCACGGCTACACGTATTCGGGTCATCCACTCGCATCGGCTGCAGCGATCGCGACGTTGGATCTATTCAAACAAGAAGCGTTGTTCGAGCGCGTCGCGGAGCTGGCACCGTACTGGGAACAAGCGGCGCACTCGCTGAAAGGCTTGCCGCACATCGTCGACATCCGCAACATCGGGTTGATCGTCGGGATCGAGCTGACACCGATCGCCGGCAAACCCGGGGCACGCGGCTTCGACGCTTTCTTGCGTGCGTACGAAAAGAACGTGCTGATTCGAACCACCGGCGACACCATTGCATTGTCGCCGTCCTTCATCATCGAGAAGCAGCAGATCGATCAGTTGTTCGGCACCATTGCCGACGTGCTGAAAACGCTTCCGTAATCGGTCGACCGCTGGAACTCGGCGCTGTTTTGAAGCGCCGATTCCAGCGACGCACCGATGTTCAGTCGTTTCCAAATTCACGTGATGCAAAATTGCGTCGTATAAAGATCCGCTCATGAAATTCGTGATCGCCCAGATGCAGCACGAGACCAATACGTTCTCGCCGGTGCCCACGCCCTGGGAAGCGTTCGGCAAGGACGGTCCGCTGCTCGGCCAGGCAGCGCTCGACGGCATGCGCGGCACACGCATGGCGATCGGGGCGTTCATCGACCTGGCAGAGGCGCAAAGCGCGCAGATCGTAATTCCGGTCGCCGGTTACGCCTCACCCAGCGGACCGGTCGACCCGCAAGCCTACGATCGCTTCTGCGAGTTGATCTGCACTGCGGTTGCGGATGGCTGCGACGCGATCTTTTTGGATTTGCACGGCGCGATGGTCGTTGCCGATCGCACGGATGATGGCGAAGGCATGCTACTGGAAAAAATCCGCGCGATCGCACCGAAGACACCGCTTGCCGTTTCGCTCGACTTGCACGGCAACGTGACCGAGACGATGGTGCGCAACTGCGATGTGCTCACCGGCTATAAAACTTATCCGCACGTAGACATGTACGAATCCGGCGAGCTTGCGGGCCGTATTCTGTTGCGCTATCTGAAGGACGAGATCAAGCCGGTTATGGCGTGGGGCAATCGTCCGCTGCTCGCCCAGACGCTGCAGATGAACACCGACGAGAGTCCGATGAAAGATTTCGTCGATGCTGCGCGCGACGCAGAACGCAACGGCTTGCTCGCAGCGACTGCGTTCGGCGGATTTCAAATGGCGGACATCGCCGACGCCGGTATCAGCGTAGTCACGGTTGCCAACGGCGATCAGCGGCAGGCGAATGCTGCGTGCGAAGTGATTCTCGACGAAGCTTGGCAGCGTCGATTCGACTTCATCTATCGCGGCGAGCCGCTCGAACAAGCGCTCGCGAAAGCCAAGGCGATGGCGCAATCCGTGGGCGGTCCGATTTTATTGCTCGATCACGCGGACAACTGTGCGTCGGGCGCGAATCAAGACACGATGTACGTTCTCAAAGAAGCATTGCGCCAAGGCCTGAGCGACATCGCCGTCGGTCCGATACGCGATCCGGAAAGCGTGGGACGCATGATCGAAGCCGGCGTCGGCGCAACCGTAACGCTGAAAGTCGGCGGCAAAATGGACATGCCCGCGATCGGGCGTAAGGGCGAACCGCTCGAGTTGACTGGCGTCGTGCGCGCAATCACCGATGGCGAATACACCATCACCGGACCGCAACTCACCGGTGTGCGCGCGTACATGGGGCGCACGGCAGTGCTCGACACCGGCACTGCGCAAGTCGTCATCACCGAGCGCAATCAGGAACCGTGGGATCGGGGCATCTTCACCAGCGTTGGCATCGATCCGCGGCAAAAGCGCTTTCTGCTGCTCAAGTCGCGCATGTATTTTCGGCCGGTGTTCCTGCCGATCGCGAAGGGCATGGTGTTGTGCGACAGCATCGGGGTCGGCTCGTCTGACTGGACGCTGTTCGACTACCACAAGCTGCGCCGCCCGATCTATCCACTCGACAATTCAATTTCCGCAGCTCATCGCTGATCTGCGCAGTACACAGGAGACCGTATGAATAAGCCTATCGAGCAGCCGGCACTGCAAGCAGACGTGGTCAACCATTATATCGGCGGACAACAGGCGGCAGGCCGCAGCGGACGCTTCGGCGATGTGTTCAATCCCGCACACGGCAGCGTAAGCCGGCGCGTAGCGTTCGCAAGCCAAGATGAAGTCAGCGAGGCGGTCGCATCGGCGCAGGCTGCATTTCCCGCGTGGGCCGCGACACCGCCGCTGCGTCGTGCGCGCGTGATGTTCAAGTTCAAGGAACTGATCGAGCGCGATTTCGAGCAGATCGCAAACTTGATTTCCAGCGAGCACGGCAAGGTCGTATCGGACGCGCGCGGTGAGCTTCAGCGCGGTCTCGAAGTCGTCGAATTTGCCTGCGGCATTCCACACCTGCTCAAAGGCGAATTTACCGATCAGGTCGGTACCGGCGTCGACAGCTGGTCGGTGCGTCAAGCGCTCGGTGTATGTGCAGGCATTACGCCGTTCAACTTCCCGGCGATGGTGCCGATGTGGATGTTCCCGCTCGCCATCGCATGCGGCAACACGTTTGTGTTGAAACCGTCCGAGCGCGATCCGTCCACTGCGGTGGTTCTCGCAAAACTGCTGAGCGAAGCGGGTCTGCCCGATGGCGTATTCAACGTCGTGCATGGCGACAAAATCGCGGTGGACGCGCTATTGACCGACCGCCGCGTTGCGTCGATAAGCTTTGTCGGTTCGACGCCGATCGCAGAATACATCTACCGCGTCGGCAGCGAGCACGGCAAACGGGTGCAAGCGCTGGGCGGCGCAAAGAATCATCTGGTTGTGCTGCCGGACGCCGATCTCGAACAAGCGGTCGATGCGCTTATCGGCGCCGCCTACGGATCTGCGGGCGAGCGCTGCATGGCGATTTCAGTTGCAGTTGCAGTGGGAAAAATTGCCGATCCGCTGGTCGAGAAGCTCGCAGAGCGCGCGCGAGCCTTGA
>JBDTMS010000510.1:0-3960 GCA_039934195.1 Betaproteobacteria bacterium | reverse complement strand
CGAGTGCGACCAGTGCGAATGCGAATATTAGACGCTTCATGTTTTAATTCCTTTGTGGATTACTAAGACACAACGCATGCCGGCAACTTGCTGCGGGTGGAAGTCTAGCTTCCGATTAGCACGCTGGTGGTGTTCTAGTACTCACGCAAAGTACATGCCGAAGCGCTGACTGATGCGTGTGGGATCGACGCTGTACTCTGGCGAGAAGCGGGGCCTGCCGACCAGACGCCAAGCCACAAAGGGACACCCAGATGTGGCCGCGTGGAGTTGCGCTCGCTGGACCCCGACTTGCTAGTCATTGCCGCTATGGGCAGGAGAAAATATCGAAAAAGCCATATGTAGAGTGGCCATTATTTATTACCTCGAGAGCGGCGGCCGATCGTGCTCTCCTTCTAGACGAGGAACGATGTCCGAACCCGAATTCGATGTTAAGCAATTCGTGCGCGAGTGCACGCGCCTTGGTGTTGACATCAGACCTACCGATACTGTGAAGGCCATGATTGAAGCGATTCAGTTGAATATTTGTTGGCTGGACGGCCTGGCCGAGGAAGGAATGAGGACGGCTAATCTAACAACTTTAGAAGCGCCGTAGCGTGCTGAGACGACGTTCGCCGAGCTGTGCAGAAAGCACGAAGTTGACAAAGAGCGTTTGGATGCAGGAGTCGATGTGAAACCACGTCGTGGATCGCATCCAAGCGGTATTCGACACACGGAACGTTCGAAACTTCGTTAACCATACGGTGATGATCTCTGTGATGTGGTCGGCGATTAGAAAACTGGGACGTAGTCTCGCGCTAATTGCACCGACTACGCACTAGAGAGAAAGCTCGCGTCCCAGGACGCGCCCCACGTCCAGTGCAATTCCATGCGCCGAGCAGTCTCGAGCGCACGCTAGGGATTTCCGAGTTACTACATTTTATAAAGCCAGCAATTCCTACCGAACAATATATGCCGCAAGCTAGCGACATATGTTTGCTCGTTCGCGCCGTGCGCTAAAGAAGACTCAAGGGAACTTCGCGCGGTGGTGCGAGAACCTTGCATCACCGTGCGCAACCAACCAGGGTTTTCAGAATGGGCCGGTGCCCTGAATGGAAATACATACAGCCGGCGACGGGCACTCCCGATTAGTCCGAAGACCCCCCATAATATGGCCCCTGTGCCGGCTCAGGAACAACCGTCGTTCCGTTCAAGCCGGCAAAGAATGTTTCCGGACCGCCTTGCACATCGCTGGCACTGGCAGATAATCCGAAGCGATATGCAGAAATATTCGAGCACGATATTCGTCGTATGTAAATACGACATTTGCATAAAAGGCCGTCGACCTGCTTAACTACGGGGAAACGATGCTAGGACGCCTCCTGTAACGCTGCGGTGGCGAATAGTCAAATAGGGCCGATTTTTACAGTCGCCGGATAGGGGAGGAAGTGAGGTCCCTGGGCCCTTCAGGTTCCAGGGCACCCACTAGGGTGGTCATTTGAGAAGCGAGTGCCAATGCCAGTGCATCAAACGACACCTTTTAGGGTGAGATTATTCGCCGATTCGGTCTACCATGGGATGGACAACAACTCTTCTGGCAAGGTCTTTGCCGGTTCACCCGCCGATTTAAAAGCGACTGGTCGCCACATTTAACTAGTGCGAGCGGCACTGGCATTTGCGTTCCATCGCATACCTGCTTTGCATATCGTAACTACCGTCTGGCGCGCGATACCAGCTTCCATCGATCAGGTTGCAATGAAGCTGGCGCAAGCGGTAACCCAAGTCTATGTCATGAGAATTAGGAAGGATACGAAATTGCAGGCGCAGGATACGACACGTTTGCTCAGTGCGATAGGCATTGTAGTTGGCCTCCGAAGGTGATCGCCATTGTCGCCCTTCCGAGTACTCGGCGGCACCAATTTCCTGTATACGATTCAAGCCATTTGAACTACAGCCGATAACAAATGCGTGTGCGACGGGTTTGCAGCCGAGGCGAAACGAATCCGCGGGTCGCAGCAGCTGGACTGGCCTCAGTTCATGGAATCCGATCTACGCGAGACGGGGTGCTGATATGCGCAAGATGGCCAGTCCGGCTCACCATTCACTGGTACGCGAGACGGTGAACGAGCTTCCGCATAGTCTCAATCACCTCAACTATTGGGAATGTCCTACATTGACCTCACGCCGATTAGTCCGGAAATATCCAGCTGCTAAGCTCAACGGGGCACCTGCGGATTGTAACCATCACAGTCCGTTTGTGTGGTGTCAACAGCGTTGCTAAGTGAACTGGCTATATTTGCGCAGCGACTCCTGGGCAGCAATCAGGTTCGTATGCGCCGTTTCGTGATCGAGGAACTCGAGCCGCGCATTCTCTACTCCGCGGACCTTAGTCCTTTGGCCGTACCGGCACCTCCTTTGCCCGCTGCAGAGCATCGGCTAATCGATGCGAGTGGAGAATTTGTGAACCGCGTCAACGAGCAGACCGTTAGCGCGGCTCAGCAAGCTCGTCATGAAATTGTGTTTGTGGATACCGCCACGCCCGATTACGAAGCGCTCCTCGAGGACATCCACACTCACGCATCTCAATCCTGGCAAATCGACGTCAGACTGTTGGATAGCGATAGCGATGGCATCGAGCAAATAACTCGCGGCCTGTCCGCCGAGACAGGCATTAGCGCAATCCACCTGATCTCTCATGGGTCCGACGGTGCAATTGGGATCGCAGGTACGCGCCTTGACATCGATTCACTACTGCAGCACACCACGCAAATCAAAGGGTGGGCTAATTCGTTATCGCCCGATGCGGAAATCCTTATTTATGGCTGCAACGTAGCCAAGGGCACTGACGGTAAGGCGCTTATCAACGCGTTGTCCAGTCTCACCGGGGCGCATGTTGCGGCTAGTGAAGATGTGACTGGCGGAGTCGCTCAAGGTGGTGACTGGGATCTGGAGTATCAAACCGGGGCAATCGGAACCCCGGTCATCGTAAGTGTCTTGGAGCAACATAACTGGGACCATCTGCTCGAGGACGCACCGCTGGATGCGGCAGCTGGGTTGCCTGCGACCGTGGCGACACCTGGCGCGCCGCTGGCCGCCGCAACGACCCCTAGCGAGTCGCAAGTACAGGTCAGTGTAGGCACCCTCCCCCTGACATTCGAACAGAACGTCGGCCAAGCTCAGCAACAGTTCGATTTCATCTCCCGCGGCAGCGACTACGCGGTCGGGCTCGATCAGGGCAACGCCACGATCGCTGCAGACAATGGCGCCGCGACTTCGGTCGTGCACCTCAATCTCGTTGGAAAGAATGCCGGCGTCGGTGCGCAGGCCGAAGGCCTGCTCCAATCAAAAACGAACTATCTGGTCGGCAGCGCCGATCAATGGCACCAGGATATCGCCAACTACAGCGCGGTACGCTATGACAATGTTTATGACGGCATCGATCTGCGCTACTACGGCACGCAGCGCCAACTCGAGTACGATTTCGTCGTCAATCCGGGCGCAAGAGTCGACGCGATTCAGCTGCACTTCGATGGCGCTCAGAGCGTGACGCTCGCCGACAACGGCGACCTCGTGCTTACGTTAGACAGCTCGGGCTACGCGATTTCCTTCCAGGCACCTGTGGCCTATCAAAATGGCCCGGGCGGACGTGAAGCCGTCGCCAGTCATTACGTAATCGCAGCCGACGGCACGGTGCATTTCGAAACGGCGGCGTTCGACGGCACTCGCGCTTTGGTCATCGATCCGGTGCTGTCCTATGCCACTTACTTCGGCGGCAGCCGCATTGACGTCGCCAACGGGATCGCGGTAGACAGTGGCGGCAACGTGTACCTAGCAGGCTATACAGATTCCACCGGTCTGCTTGGGGGGTTGCTCGGCGCGGGAAATGGCCAGGACGTATTCGTCACCAAGCTGTCGCCAGATCTGCGCAACGTGCTCTATTCCACCTACATCGGCGGCCGTAGCGAGGATCGCGCCATGGCGATC
>JBDTMS010000509.1:0-3963 GCA_039934195.1 Betaproteobacteria bacterium | reverse complement strand
CGCGACGTCCGCAGAGACCAATCGGTAATGCGAGTTGCTCGTCCCGCCGATGCCCGGCTAAAAGCGCGGCGCGCTCACCTCGCGGAGGTACCGAGCGGCCACCGCTAAAATAATTATCGCCGCTGGAGTGATTGTCGAGAGCAAGCTCATCGTCACGCGAAGATCGGACGCCGCGGTGTCCGTGATGATCGATCTGCGATGCCGGCGTATTGTAGTCACATTGGCTCGGCTTGGTCAGCCGGGCGTTGCCATTACAATGCGGCGATGCGCAGGATCTTGCTGGTCAAAACATCTTCGCTCGGGGACGTCGTGCACAATCTTCCGGTGGTCACCGATTTGCGTGCGCAGTTTCCCCGTGTTGAAATCGACTGGGCAGTCGAGCAGAATTTTTCTGCGATTCCGGCAATGCATCCAGCCGTGTCTCAGGTCATCCCCGTCGAACCGCGCCGCTGGCGCCGCAGTCTGACATCGCGCGCGACATGGGAAGAGATTGCGCAAGTCCGCAAGCAATTTCGCACACGCGGCTACGACGCAGTGATCGACACACAAGGCCTGCTCAAGAGTGCGTTGGTCGCTCGCTTGGCACCGGGGCGCCGTTACGGTCTCGACTGGGGCAGCTCGCGTGAGCCGCTGCGGTTGCTCTATAACCGGACATTCGCCGTGCCTTGGGCATCGCACGCGGTCGAGCGCAATCGGTCGCTGGCCGCACAGGCCCTACAGTATGCGATCGATGCACCGGCAGACTATGGGTTGGCCGCTAACGAAGCTCTCGAAAGTCAATCCGATCTTTATGCAGTCTTGCTGCATTCGAGCAGCGCGATAGAAAAACTGTGGCCCGAGCGCCAGTGGGTGAAGCTGGGAGACTACCTCCGACATACCGGCGTGCGTTCGGTGCTGGCTTGGGGCAACGAGGCCGAACGCGAGCGCAGCGAGCGCATCGCGAAGCTGATCAAAGACGCGCAGATTGCGCCTCGGTTGACGCTGACGGATGCAGGCGCCCTGCTCAGAAAAGCGGCTATGGTGTTCGGCGTCGACACCGGACTTTCGCATTTTGCAGCCGCCCTCGGAATTCCGACGGTAGGGATCTATTGCGCTACCGATCCCGCGGCCACCGGGTTGTACGGCGGCAGGCGCATCGCGAACGTCGGCAATAAGGCGGGACCGCCGACGGTGTCGCAAGTCATTGCCGCCTGGCGCGATCTCGCATGAGCCTGCGCAGGCAACGTCTGCTGCACGCGATAGGCGCCGCACTGAGCGTCGCTCGATGAGCGCCTGGCGGGGGCTGTATACCGCGGTGTTGTATTTGCTCACACCGTTCGCATTGATGCGTCTATGGTGGCGCGGTCGCAAGCAGCCCGGCTACCGCCTGCATATTCCGGAGCGCTTCGGTTACTACGCAATGCCCGCACAGCAGCCGCTACTGTGGCTGCATACCGTGTCGGTAGGCGAAACGCTGGCCGCGACACCACTCATCGACGCGCTGCGCATACGCTGGCCCGAGCACCGAATCCTGCTCACACACATGACACCGACCGGGCGCGAGACCGGTGAGCGCGTGTTCGGCGACGAGGTGTTACGTTGTTATCTGCCCTATGACCTACCCGCCGCGGTCGCGCGCTTTCTCGCCCATTTCCGTCCCAGCCTCGGCGTATTGCTCGAAACCGAAATCTGGCCGAATCTGATCCACGCCTGTCATCTGCAACAGGTCCCGCTGTATCTCGTCAACGCGCGAATGTCCGAGCGGTCGGCGCGCGGGTACCGTCGCGTTCGCGACTTCGCAGCGCAGACGCTTGGCGAGCTCGCCGGGATTGCTGCACAAACGCAAGCCGATGCCGGGCGTTTGACGGCACTCGGCGCCCGCGGCGTGCAAGTCATCGGCAATCTGAAATTCGACCGCGGACCCTCGCCGATCGACTTGGAGCTCTGCGCACGGTTTCGTGCAGCGCTCGGAAATCGGCCGGTATTTCTTGCTGCAAGCACGCGCGAGGGCGAGGAAGAAAAAGTGCTGCGCGCGGTTGAGCTCGCAGCGCATCCCGGTCTGCTGACCGTTATCGTTCCACGCCATCCGCAGAGGTTCGAAGCCGTTGCGCAACTGATGACAGCGCGCGGCATCGCTTTTCAACGGCGCAGCTCGAACGCTCCGGTCGCCCCGATAACGCAAGTGTGGTTAGGCGATTCGCTGGGCGAGCTGTTCGCGTTTTATGCGGCGTGCGATGTTGCGTTCGTCGGCGGCAGCTTGCTGCCCCTGGGCGGACAGAATCTTCTCGAGCCTTGTGCGCTGGGCAAGCCCGTGTTGATCGGCCCGTCCAGTTTTAATTTTGCCGATGCGACACGCTGGGCGGTCGATGGCGGCGCGGCACTCCAAGTGCGCGACGAAGTCGAGCTCGGTCGCGCTTTGGCAGAGTTGCTGGACGATCCGCCCAGTGCGCGGCGCATGGGAGAAGCCGGTCTGGCGCTGATGCGTGCGCATCGAGGCGCGGCTCAGCGGGTTGTGGAGCTTCTCGAGAAATCGCTGGATTCGGTGACGACGCAATCGATCGGTTGATCGTCCGCGTCCATCGGCACCTGCGCCACGACTTGCACATCGTAAGCGCCGGCTATCAGACGGGGGCGCGCAGGCCAATTGCCGATCAAGCCGTCGTAGAAACCGCCCCCATAGCCGAGCCGATCGCACGCAGGTGTGAACGCCACGCCCGGAACGAGGACGGCGTCGATGTCGTCCAATCGTGCGCGCTCGCAGCGGGAGGGGTCCGGCTCACGGATCCCCCAGACGCCCGCGACGGTGTCTGTGAGCGGGTCGGCGACTCGATAAATCTCCAGACGTCGCGTCTCGCGATCTACCTTGGGCAACGCGAGAGCGCACCCGCGGGCACGTAACGTTTGGATGAATGGATCGGTTTCGAGCTCCGTCCCGAACGAGAGGTAGGCGAGCACGTAGCGGGCGTTCTGGAACTGCGGGAGATCTAGCAGGCGCGCTGTGATCAGCGCGCTGGCGCGACTTCGCGTCACCTCATCGAGTGCGTCGCGCCGCTGGAGAATCGCGGAGCGAATCGCCTTCTTGGCTTGCAAGATGGCCGAGCGGTCTGACACTGCATCGGCCATCTCTCTAGCTTGGTCGGCGCTGCGCCGGAGGGCCCTATTGCTACTGCTCTGGCTTGAGCAAGCGGTTTACGTTATCCAGATCGTTGGGAACCAAGCGCCCTACCGTTTGCTTCAAACGGAGCTGCGCCAGGATCGTGGTGTAATACGAACGCGCCAGGTCGCGCTCGGCGCTGTAGAGCAACTGTTGCGCATTCAGCACGTCGACCTGCGTACGCACACCGACCTCTTGCCCGAGCTTGGAAGCATCGACTGACAGGCGGTTGGAAGACACCGCCTGCTTCAGCGCTTCGATCTCACCCAAGCCTGTGTTCACCGCGAGAAACGCCTGCCGCACATTCTGCGCGACGGTTCTGCGCGCGTTCTCGTAATCTTCTTCCGACTTGCTCTTGTTCGCGATCGCCTCGCGCACTTTCGAGGTAAGCGCGCCCCCCTGAAACAGCGGGTAGTTAACCTGCAACCCAATCGCGAGCGTGCGTGTGTCCTGTCCGAAACCAAGCGTGCTGTTATTTTGTTTAAGGTAGTTGGCTGAACCCACTGCATCCAGCGTCGGATACTGGTTGAAGCGATTGCGGTCGATTTCCTTGATTGCGATCTCGAGAGTGGCTTTCGCGATCTGGACCTGAAGACTGTTCTTATACGCTGCGGTTACCCACGCTTCCATCTCGTTGGGTTCGGGGGAACTCAGCGTCACATTCGCCTGCGGCTTTGACAACGGACCGGGCAGGCGGCCGATGATCTGTTGTAGCGCGCGACGCCGCACTTCGATGTCGTTACTGGCCGTAATTTCCTGCGCGATCACCAAGTCGAAACGCGCCTGTGCATCGTAGGTGTCGGTGATCGTTGCGGTGCCGACCTGAAAAT
>JBDTMS010000508.1:0-3965 GCA_039934195.1 Betaproteobacteria bacterium | reverse complement strand
TCTGAGTCCAGGACCAGCCAAGGCCGCTCTCGATGAGATCGCGCGACATGAGCGCGATACGCGCTGCATCTCCAGGGATTGCAATTCGAAGCGAGACATCGCGCGTACTCATGAACCTACCCATTCCTCGACCGACATTTCTCGCCAAACTTACCGTGGATTTCTGCGGATGCGCAACGCCTGTACAGCGCCACTGCGGTGACATCACCGCATGCTGTGGATTCAACAAACGATCCGTCGCGCGTTCGAGCACTGGGCTAAGTATATACCGCGTTTTTGCCCACCGTCGCGCGGCGGTTGCAAACATCGCCATACACAAATGAAGGCCCCGTCACACGCGGTTTCAATCGACACCGCCATTGCGAAAGCGTCCCGCGCCGAGATCTGTTCGTGCGCTTCGGTGCGTTCACTGCGTCTCCGGGCGGGATCGCCCTCCGCCGCCACAATAGCTGGCGAACAGGCAAGCGTAATGGGCACCGAACCCAGCGCTAACCTGGCTGTCAACGGCGCGGTGATCGTCGAACTATCTCGGCTGCGAGTCGACCACGGCAAAAGTTGCGCTGGCCCGCACGATGCGCTGCTCGCTTACCCAGATGTAGCAATTGGCAAACCCCAGACGTCCCCCGAGGCGCTGCACGTCGACTCGAGTTTCGAGCCAGTCGCCCGCTTTCGCGCTGCCGGCGAAATCCAACGTCAAACTCGCCGTAACCAGCGAGGCTGGAGGATCCACAGAGTAAGAAAGCGCATACCCCAGTGCTACATCGGCTAGCGCCGAACAGACACCGCCGTGCACGCGGCCGCGCGCGTTGCAATGCTTGAGCTCAGCCCGTAACCCGAGGATTAGCGTCGTTCCGCTGCCGCGACTGAACAGCGGACCGATCATATCGATGTACGGGCTGGAGCGAAACAACGGCTCGAAGCCCGCAGGAATATCAGGCGATTCGCTCATCCTTCCGCTCTGGGCCGCGCGCTTGTCGGCAAGTAACGCTCAATTCAATATTAGACCGGCCGGCACGCCGAACAGCCAGTCGTGGGCGAACAGCAGAACCACGTATAACACGACACCGAGCGCTGGCCGCAGCCAGCCGATACCCGCCCAGTCGACTCGTGTTCTCCCCGCAACGGCGGCGGCAAATGGAAACCGGGAAGAATGCCCCACGTAACTGGCCCAAGCGTCGCCCAGTTTGAGCGAGCGCTTGTGGTCGATCGCGAACATCCCCGCTATCGCCAATATCGCCATCCCGCCGAACAACAGAACCGAGGCCGCGTCGCCATTCGCAACCAGGTGCGCGATCGCCCACAGCGCCGCGCCGCAAAGAAATGGATGGCGCGTGATGGTGAAGACACCGCGGACCTCGACGGCGCCGTGGCGAAACAGCGCTCCGCCGCCCATCAGCGTTGGACTGCGCGACCCCAAGCCGACGACGGCCAATATCATCGCGAAAGGCATGGCAATCAACGGTACGAGATTAGACCGAAACCCCGCATCCCAGAGCACGTGCGGAGGTGCCACGCGATAGGCGGCGATCACCCATGCGAGGCACGCCAGCATGATTAGCGAATACATGGCAGCAAATGCTGTTTCGCCGATGAGCGCGACCAGCGCGCCGCGGACCGGCGGCGACGAGAGTAAAAAATGACCGCCAACGAACGCGAGCATTGCTGCAAATAACGCCGCGAGATTACCGGTCATTTTTCATACCTTGAAGGTAGTCCGAATACTGCCGTTGTGGGTAGCGAAATGCACAGTCACGTCACATTGGTCGCTGTATTGAGACGTTGTGGATAAGATATTCACCTTTAGATACTGATAGATGCAGAACGAAGTTACAGGCAAAGATTTGCAATCATCAAACACACCTGCCCGAATACTGCAAGCATAATCGACGCGTGCACTCCCCCCGGGGTCATCCGCATTATTTGCCGTATAGGACGACGATGCCACGACATACTCTGCAGTCGATTCACAGCAGCGGGTTCACGCTCGTTGAAGTAGCAATCGTGCTCCTGATCAGCGGTGCATTGATGCAAATGGTTATCAAGGGGCAGGACTTGATTCTCAATGCCCGAGTGCGCGACCTGATGGCGCAGCAAGGTCAAGTCGAAACCGCAATCCTGGCATTCCAGGATCGCTATCGCGCGCTGCCCGGCGATTATGCGCAGGCGAGTACGACCTTGCATTGCGGCGCCAGCGCTTGTCTCGACGGTAACGGCAACGGCCGTATCGAAGCCGGGACCGGCGGCGCGAGCCATGAGGAAATCCTTGCGTGGAATCATCTGTACGCGGCCGATTTTTTACAGGGCTCGTACGTCATGGCGACTTCCGCGACTGCCGCGCCGGATGCCAGCAACACGCCGCAGAACGCATTCGGCGGATTCCTCAAGATCGCATTCGACAACCAATGGGGCATCGGCACCACCGCCCCGCAGCACAATCTCAAAACCGGCAATCTGATTCCGGCAGCCGTGCTGGCCGAGGTCGACAGCAAAATCGACGATGGCATACCGGGGACCGGGCGTCTGCGGTTCTCGACCTACGCGGGCGCCGGACCGGCGCCGCAGGACGGCACCGCCGGCAGCGGCACCTGTACCGAAATTCTGGTGACGATCACCCGGTGGCGCGTGATCGACGGCAGCGATAATTGCGGCGCAGCCACGCTGCTGCGCTAAACCTTCCCATCGCCGCCTCACGAGCCGATCCGGCGGATGGCGAGTTGCGCATCGATCGCGCGCGTTTGGCTGTCATCCTTCAACTTCACGCCCGATAGCTTCAGGCGTAGCGCTTCGCGCACGAGAAACGTCGCCTGGTTCGCCGCCCGTTTGAACGCAAGGCCTTCCGGACGCACGTTTGAAATGCAGTTGCGCTCCGAGTCGACGCGTCCGACATGCGGATCGTAGGTCAGATAAATCCCGAGACTATCGGGCGAGCTCAGGCCCGGCCGCTCGCCGATCTCATCTGCCAGTGCGACCCGACTCTGTTGCGCGATGACTACCGGCCCCAAGGTCAACCCATGCTCGACAAAAGCTGGAATGAGCAATTCCAGCATCGGCAGCGCGTGGCGATGTATCGCTTGCGCTGAGAGCACATCGCCGACCACTAGGCACAGTTGGGGGGGCGGGTGCTGCCGATACGCAGCGAGCTCGGTCGCGCTGTCCTCACGCAGCCGGCGACCCAGATCCGGCCGGCGAAGATACTGCCCGCGATCGCTAGCCGCGCTGTGAACCACCACGCTGCGCGTATCCAGTTGTTCCAGCCGATCTATCAGCAGCGCAGGCTCGTAGGCAAGATGCACCGCATCTCGCGCCCGTGCGTGTGCGAGACCGAAGCGCAGAAGCTCAGCCGTCGGCACACTGTGACCGGCGCGTCCGAGCGCGATGCGCGCGGGCGTAAAGCGGCGCAACGACGCCCAACCGTCGTCTTCGATTAGATCGCTCATTTCCCATCCAATCCGGCAACGGACGCCAGTAGCGGCTGGCCTTTACCGGGCGCGCGCAAACGTCCGACGTCATCTATCAGGTCCATGCGCTGCAGCCAGCCTTCGAATTCCGGTGCAGGGCGCAGATTCAGCGCCTCGCGCAGATACAGCGCATCGTGGAACGATGTGCTTTGATAGTTGAGCATGACGTCGTCGGCACCGGGCACCCCCATGATATAGGTCACCCCGGCAACGCCGAGCAAGGTCAACAAGCAGTCCATGTCGTCTTGATCGGCTTCGGCGTGATTGGTGTAGCACACGTCCACCCCGAGCGGCAGCCCAAGCAGTTTGCCGCAGAAATGATCCTCCAACGCGGCACGTGTAATCTGCTTGCCATCGTACAAATACTCCGGACCGATGAAGCCGACCACTGTGTTGATCAGCAGCGGCTGAAACTTTCGCGCGACTGCGTAAGCTCGTGCCTCGCAGGTTTGCTGATCGACGCCATGATGCGCGCCGGCAGACGACGCACTGCCCTGTCCGGTTTCG
>JBDTMS010000507.1:0-3965 GCA_039934195.1 Betaproteobacteria bacterium | reverse complement strand
ATCACATCGGCACGATCACAGCGGCGCGATCACAGCGGCACGATCACAGCGGCACGATCACATCGGCACCGGTATCGGCTGCTCGAAATCCTGCAGAAAGGCGAGTGCCGCGTCGCTCTCGACATGGTGGGCGAAATCATCGCGCAGTATCGCCGGCGTCAACCACGGATAGGGCAGGCGCGATTGCGCGGTGCGCAGTAGCCTGCTGTCAGGATCGGCAATCGGGTCCATGCGTTCGATGTGGATGTGCATTGCCTCGACTCGCAGCAGCGGCTCGAGCGCGAACGACCAGCGGTAAAAACCCTTGCCGATGCGCATGGACGCAGTCGCCGTCTCGCGCATCAATACCAGCCAGGGCAGGCTCACCGTGCTCTGCATTGCCGGCGTGACATGCTGCGTTGACGGCCGAGTTGGCGTGACGTAATAGGTGCGACACGAGTCGAAACGCTCGGCGAAATCCACCACCAGCGTTTGCGTCAGCGCTTCGCGGCCGGTTACCCGCGCGGGGAATGCAATGGTGTCGGTCGCGATAGAAAACGTCAGCACCGCGTGCGGCGTGTAGATGTGTTCCATCAGATGCGCGCGCACCAGGTCTTTTGCTTCGACGTAGCGCTCCAGCAGCCCGGCAACGCTGGCGCATTCGCCCTCGGTGGACGGGGCCATAACGTCAGCCGAGCTCGATACGAATGATTTGCGCGCCTTTCCACAACACCAACCGGCCGAGCTCGGGCAGTCGATCGAGCGGCGAGGTAACGGTGAGAAAGTGATTGCCGGCAAGCTGGCCGACCTTGCTGGAAAACGACGTGCTGCCGTAGGGAAACAGCAATTCGGTCTCGCTCGCGCCAGCGGGATAGAACAAAATCTCGCCGCG
The DNA here is from genome assembly GCA_039934195.1 of Betaproteobacteria bacterium. GTDB lineage: Bacteria > Pseudomonadota > Gammaproteobacteria > Burkholderiales > SHXO01 > SHXO01. The sequence goes on along the minus strand of JBDTMS010000507.1, from coordinate 3,094 downwards.
CGACGGATGACTGGTCGCGTTTTCGGGCGGAACGCCGAGCTCGAGGTCACCCATCGGCACCCAAGCGGCCTCGCCGCTCCAACGCGTTTGTATTAGATTGCGCTCGAACGGCAGCAGCGTGCGAAACGCTGCGCAGGTTCTCGGCGCCGCAATTTCTTCGAAGCGGGCTTCGAAGCTAAGCTCTCCCACGGTGATCAATACGCCTGCCATGACATGCGCTCTTCGTGATGGACAATGCGCGGGAGTATAGCCCGCTGCGGTGTCGCGCATCGGCGGCCACTGCGCCTAGCGGCCGCGTTCGGCACGCCGCCCTGGTGCTACGCAACCCGGTGCTTTGCAATCGGTGCTATACCGCTCGGTGCGATGCAAGGTATCGCGGAACTTTTCGACTCATTTGTCATCGCACTCAGCAGTACGCCGCGGGATAAAATGTCGCTAGGCCGCTGTAAAATGAGCCTGTTGGCCGTTCGAGCGTGATTTCTCGCGGTGAGGAGATTACTATCGCCAAGTTGACGACGCTCACGCAGCATGGGCAAGAGATCGACTGAGGACGATCGATCGCAGGGCGCCGCTCGGTTGCTTGCGCAGGCAGCTTTTAGCTGCAAGCGCAGGTACTTTGCAGGTACTTTTAAGGCCAGGCGCTTTAAAAATGGGGCGATCGACGGTTCTGCCCACACCATCCCAGACCTTATAGGAGACTACATGAAATCGACTCGAGCACTGATCTTGGCTGGCATCGCTTGCGCATCCCTTTCCGGTTTATCGATATCGCAAGAGCCGAGAAATCCTGGCTATGTCGTCGATACCCACCGCAATCCCACCGCGGTCATGAGCGGTACCGGCCTGTGCTGGCATACCAGCATCTGGGAGCCCGATCGCGGCATCCCGGAATGCGATCCCAATGCGGTGAAGGACGTCCAAGCACCCGCGGCCCCCCAGGCAGCAGCGCCGCCAGCACCGGAGCCCGAACCAGTCGCTGCCGCACCTGCGCCTGAACCCGCGCCCGCCCCGGTAGCAGAACCGACGCCAGAGCCGGCAGCAGCCGCAGCCCCGGTCGCAGCTGCCCCGGTGACGCCGCTGGTCGTACCTTCCACCATCAATCTGTCGACCGACGCGTTTTTCGACTTCAACAAGGCGATCCTGAAATCGAAGGGAAAGACGAAGCTCGACGAGCTGGTCGCGCAGCTTGCCGATGCGAAGTACGACACCATCCTGGTCACCGGCCACACCGATCGCATCGGCAGCTCGAACTACAATCTGAATCTGTCCGAACGCCGCGCCGTCGCCGTCAAGGACTACCTGGTGGCCAAAGGCGTTCCCCCCGATCACATCGCTGCGGAGGGCAAGGGCAAGCAGGATCCGATGACCAAGCCGGGTGAATGCGTCGGACCGAGGAGCGCAAAAGTCATCGCATGTCTGCAGCCGGATCGCCGCGTCGATGTCGACGTGGCCGCAGCCAAAGACACGACTTCGGGTTCCCGCTAGACCGAAAGCAGGCAAGCTTGATCGAATGCAGAACGGCGCCGCAGGGCGCCGTTTTGTTTGTGATCCCGCTTTTGTTCGTGATCGCCGTTTTGTTTGATCGACGTTTGGTTTGATCGGGCTTTTGTTTGTGATCGTTGACCAGCTTGTATGTGATCCTGCTCAGCCGCCCTTGCCGGACGTGCTCAGCGTGGCGCGCGACAGCGGAATGTCGCTCTCCTTCAGGCGCCGCAGCACGAAGCTCGATTTACTGTGCCGGATACCGGGGATGCGATAGAGCCGCTCACGCAGCAGGCGCTCGTAATCGCGCGTATCGCGCACCGCAATCCGAATGTAGTAGTCGTAATCGCCCGATACCAGATACGCCTCCAACACCTCTGGAATCTCCTCCAGCGCTTTGCCGAAGGCCACCAGCATCTCGTCGGTGTGGCTCTCGAGGGTAACCTGCACGATGACCGTATCGGCCAAACCGAGGGCAACCGGATCGACCCGCACCGTGTAGCCTTGGATCACGCCATCGGCCTCGAGCCGTTTGATCCGCGTCCAGCACGGCGTCGTCGACAGCCCCACCCGGGCGCTGATTTCCTGCAGGCTGGCGCGCGCATCCGCCTGCAGAACGGTCAGGATCGCGATGTCGAACTTATCGATGGCCATTCTGCGAATCTCAAGGTTTGTAGAAAATTATTCCGAATACCCCCATTCTAAGCGGAAATGAGGAAACCTTTTTCGCTTCGCTCATCTTAAGATGACCATATGAACGATCGCGCCTCCCCACTCGCTTTAATGCTGCCCCAAGCCACGCGCACCGCACAGATGCACGTGGCGCAGACGTATGTCTCGGGCGCGCAGGCTTTGATCGAGACCCTGGTCGAGCTCGGCGTCGACACCATCTTCGGCTATCCAGGCGGCGCGGTTCTCCCGCTCTACGACGCGCTCTACTCCGAGCATCGGCTCCGCCACATCCTGGTGCGTCATGAACAAGCCGCTGTGCATGCGGCGGAAGGTTATGCACGCGCGACCGGCCGGCCCGGCGTCGTCGTGGTCACCTCAGGACCCGGCGTCAGCAACACCATCACCGGCCTGCTCGACGCACTGTGCGACTCGGTCCCGGTCGTTTGCGTCAGCGGTCAAGTGGCGACCAGGCTGATCGGTACCGACGCATTCCAGGAGTGCGATGCACTGGGAATCTCGCGTCCGGTTACGAAATGGAACACGCAGATCCGCAATGTCGATGAAGTCCAGGACATCACACGCAAGGCGTTCGCGGTGGCGATGCAGGGTCGCCCCGGTCCGGTGCTCATCGATTTTCCAAAGGATCTGCAGCTCGCGCCACTCACGCGTGACATGACCGCGCCGCCACGGCAAGACGAGCGCGACGACCAGCGTCGCCCGCTACCGCGGGGCAAGCTGCGCGATGCCGCGGCGCTGATCGCGTCGGCCGCGCGTCCGATCTTTTACGGCGGCGGCGGTTTGATCAACTCCGGCCCGGCTGCTTGCGAATCGTTTAAGCGCCTGGTGCAGCGAACCGGCGCGCCGTGCACGCTGACGTTGATGGGTCTCGGTGCATTTCCCGCGTCCGATCCGCAGTTCGTCGGCATGCTCGGCATGCACG
>JBDTMS010000506.1:0-3973 GCA_039934195.1 Betaproteobacteria bacterium | reverse complement strand
GCGAACCGCCGCAGCACGGCGCTGCCATCCACGTTGTTGTCGGACTATCTGCCGCGCCGCTTCGCGCAGCAGTGGTGCGAGGCGATGAGTGCGACGCGTCCGATCGATCAGATGAGCGACAAGGCGTTGCGCGCGCTCGCCGCATCGCTGCACGATTGGCAGGTCAAGCCATCGGGCACCAGCGGATACGCAAAGGCAGAGGTGACGCTCGGCGGTGTCGACACCGATGAGTTGTCATCGAAGACGATGGAAGCGAAGCGCACGCCCGGCCTATACTTCATCGGCGAAGTGGTAGACGTGACCGGTCATCTCGGTGGATTCAATTTCCAGTGGGCGTGGGCGTCAGGCTTTTGCGCCGGGCAGTGCGTGTAAAGCAGTATTGCCCGACAAGACTTTAGTCGGCTGAGCTTGATGGGCAGCAGTCCAAATGTGGGATACGGTGCCGGTCCCCTGTTGGAGTTACGCCGCCGCAAAAAGGGAAGGAATGCGAATGACTGTGGCGACACTAACCGGCAAAGGGCAGACCGCGATACCGAAAAAAATTCGCGATCTGCTCGGTATCAAACCGGGCGATAAGCCGGACTTCATCATCGAGAACGACGGCAAACTGGTTCTGCACCCAGTTACCCGGGACGTTCGAGAGTTACGCGGTCTGCTGTACGTGAAGGGGCGCAAGCCAGTTTCGCTTGAACAAATGGAGGCCGCTGTTGCGGCTGGAGCCAGGCGCGCTCGGAAATGATCGCTTGGATACCAATCTGCTGGTGCGCCATCTGACCCATGACGATTCCAGGCAATCGATGCATGCCGTTCGTTCGATCGAGGCAGCGGCAAAAGAGGAGAAGGGTACGCTGTGGCGCGCGCTCGGATCGTTTCGCGAATCGAAGTTGGACTCTGCCGACTGCGTCATCGGCGCTAAAACTGTATCTGCAGGGCGGCGAACAACTTTGACCCTATACCAAGCCGCTCGCCAATTGCACAACGCGGCGCGCTTGCCTTCGCAGCGCAGGTCGGCCTCCTATTGCGCCAATGTATCTGTCGGTGCTCTTAGGCGTCTACACTGCGCTCGTCTCCATGATTGTGATAGCGTACTGCCATTCGCTGCGCAAGCTGACCCAAGCGGCGATTTTCCCCTGCTTAGCGAGACGCCTCACCGCGTTGCCTGCCGTCTAGCTCGCTCATCGAGGACATAACGTGACGAAGCAAACTCCTGCGCGTGCCGGCTATGTTTGCATTCACGGCGACGATATGCGAGAGGTCCGCGAGTGAAAATGGCAAGTGCGGCCGGCCGGTGGTGCGCGCCTCCACGCCCTGTCATTGAACACCCGATTCACGTGTTGGTAACGGCCGCTATCTGCGAGCGATGACTGACTCGATTCTAGTTCTCAACGCCGGCTCGTCCAGCATCAAATTTGCGCTGTACGCGCGCGCCGACGATGGGACGGACAATGATCTGCGTCTCGAGCTGAGTGGCGCGATCGATGGCTTGCAAGCGCATCCGCACTTCCGCGCGCTAGACCGCATCGGAAACGTAATTGCGCAAAACCAGTGGTCCGATGCGCAAGCGTTGGATCATGACAGCGCAATCGCGTATCTGATCGAATTCTTGCGAAGCCAGCTTACGGGGCGACGCGTAGCCGCCGTTGGCCACCGCGTAGTTCACGGCGGAATGGAATTCTCGGGACCGGTACGGGTGGACGCCGCAATACTCGCCAAGCTGGAAGCGTTGGTGCCGCTCGCCCCGCTGCATCAGCCGCACAATCTGCTGCCGATCAAGCTGTGGCTCGATCGCGAACCCACGGTGCCGCAGATCGCGTGCTTCGATACCGCGTTCCACCACGCGCAGCCGGCGCTCGCACGGGCCGTCGCGCTCCCGCTCTCGATCACCGATCGCGGCGTGCAGCGCTATGGGTTTCATGGCCTGTCCTACGAATATATCGCAGCAAGCCTGCATCAATTCGATCCGAAGCTCGCCGACGCGCGGGTAGTCGTGATGCATCTGGGCAACGGCGCCAGCATGTGCGCAATGCGAGCCGGCAACAGCGTGGCGACCACGATGGGATTCACCGCGCTGGACGGTTTGCCGATGGGCACACGCAGCGGCAGCCTCGACCCGGGCGTGCTGCTGTATTTAATGCAAGAGCTGAAAATGGATGCGCGTGCCATCGAGACGTTGCTCTATGAGCAATCGGGATTGCTTGGCGTATCAGGAATTTCCGGCGACATCCGCGAGCTGGAAGCCAGCCGCGATCCGCGCGCACGAGCAGCCATCGATCTGTTCACCTATCGCATCAACCGCGAGCTCGGCTCGTTGACGGCTGCACTCGGCGGCCTCGACGCCATCGTGTTTACAGCGGGCATCGGCGAGAACAGCGCGCTGGTTCGCCGGCTCGTATGCGCCCACGCGAGGTGGCTCGGCGTAGCTCTCGACGCCGCCGCCAATGAAAAGCACGGGCCGCGAATCAGCGCGGATCGCAGCGCCATTGCGGTATGGGTGATTCCGACCGATGAGTCGCTGATGATCGCGCGCCACACCGTTTCGGTGATCGAGCGTTTGGCGCCGCCTTGATCGCTGAGTGCAGTGTGGGATCGATGAGTGCCGTGTGGGGATCGCTGAGTGTCGTATGGGATCGCTGGGCGCCGCGCGGGCTACGTGCTGCTCGCCTTGGTCTTGCGCGTTGCGGATTTCTTGGTTGCGACCTTGGGCGGGGCACGTTTCGCGGCCGTCTTGCGCGTCGGCGCAATCTTCGCCGCAGATTTGCGGGTCGTCGTTTTGTTTGCGGCAGGTTTGCGTGCTGCCGCTTTCTTAACTGCCGGTTTGAGGGCTGAGGTTATTTTCGCAGCGGATTGCTCTACCGTTTTGCGCACCGAGTCGATCGTTTCGCTGACCTTCTGGGCCATGCTCTTCGTTGTCGGAGTCTTTTTCCTTACCAAGGCGTTCTTTTTCGCCGGGCTCTTTTTCGACGCCAGGGTCTTTTTTGCTGGGGTCTTCTTCACTGGGGTCTTCTTCACTGGGGTCGTCTTCGCTGGAGTCTTCATTGCTGGGCTTTTCCGAGCAACCGACTTTTTCGGGGCCGCAGCTTTGCCGCCGAGGCGGCCGCCTTTGCGCGCCGGCGCCGTATCCAGTTTCTTGCCGCGCCCGCTGCCGCTCTTCTTGCCGCCGCCGGTCATCGCATTCACCGTCGCCCAGGCGCGGCGCTCGGCCTCGTCTTTGCCGGTGCCGCGAGCTTCGTAGCCTTCTTCGATGTGCTCAGCCTGACGCTTCTGCTTGTCGGTGTATGCCGCTTTACTTCCTCTTGCCATAATCTCCGTCTTCGTTGTCGTTATCGATCGACCACGCTATTGATCGATTCAAGTAGCCGATTGAGAACCAGCTATTGCGAGTCTGCGCACAGTCTAACGGCGCTACTCTCCAGCAGTGGATCGCATCGCGCAATCGGAGGATGTCCGAAGCGCGCGTCAGCATGCCGCCTACTTGCATCGGCGCGGCTCATGTCGAGACGCGATGAGACATGCCGATGAGGCGATCCCGACCGCTGCGTTGAGCGCTGCCGCACCGAATTGCGCAAGCTCAAGCCGCGATGCGCTAACATCCTGAGCGTGTCGGAGATAGATCCGATCCGAGCGCGGCGTGCTCGGCACGGTTATCGAGCATCGTTCGGCTCGATCGCTTCGATATAGTGCGATCGCCTCGCATGTAGCTGGACGAATGGCCCACTGCCATAGTGCTGCACGGGCGAGCCGATGCCGCGCAGGTCGCGCGCGATCCTTGCATTGGAGCGCCGCGTGTATCGCCAGGAGATGTTCGTGTTCATCGTCTTCAAGGGAGGAAAGTAACATGCGTAGGTTCACTGGTAAGCGGAGGAGTATCGTTCGCGCCGGCTTGGCTATCACGGCAGCAGCGGTGCTCGCCGTCGGAACGTTGTCATCCGGCGTCGTGCTGGCGCAAGAAAAACTCAAAGTCGCCGCGATCTAC
>JBDTMS010000505.1:0-3980 GCA_039934195.1 Betaproteobacteria bacterium | reverse complement strand
AGCTCGATGCGCTGGTCAATGATCCGACTCTGGCCTCAGGGCTGCGCGCTAATCTGGAAGTGGTGCACACACTCAACATGCAAATCACGCGCTTGGAACATGAGGTGCTCAGCCAAGTGAAATTGGCCGCGCAGTTCGAGCCGTTGCTCAGCATGCGCGGGCATTGGCAAGATTCTAGCGTTGAGCATCATGCTCGAGACCGGTGAGATCACGCGCTTTGCCCAGGTGGGCCAGTTCGCCTCCTACGCACGCTGCGTGAATAGCGCGCGCATGTCCAACGGCAAGAAGACGCCTCGAGTGCCAGCCACTGAAGGGTTGGCGTTGCAAAAGCAACAGCCATAGATCTGTGCATGTTCGACTGGAGGTACTCGGGTACCGAGGGTTTTCTGGGGCGAGGCTATCTCGCCAGGGGCAAACGAGGCGCATCGCGCTCGCATGCCTTGATCCTGATGGGTGACTGGTGCGTCTTGATCATAGACCAAGACTGACGCCGAACAAGTGAAAACCAGGGTGCGTTATGCGGCACGCGCAGGCGGTACGCGAACGCATTTGATCAGGCGCGCTACGCAGTGCTTTTCTCTGTTGACCGACCGCGGCTAATGGGTGACCCCGTATCGGACCGTACAGCACCTTTGGAACGGACTCCTCCGTCCTGCTTGCGCCGCATCGAATGCCCGGATAAGCCAAGGCGCCAAGGCGACAAAACCACGACTACCGCCCAGCTGCAACGGCGACCACCACAGCACGACTGTCCAGGAACTCGCGAACGATTGGATTCACCAGCTGCGGATGCGTGAGCGGCGCCATGTGTCCGCCTTCGGCGATAAACCGAAACGACCAGTGCGGACAGGCCGCCTCGAAAATGCGCACGATCTCGCGAATCGTCAGACGTGTTGCTTTATCGCTCACGAGCAGCGTTCTCGTTCCCAGCGAATGCCGTTGTTCGACGGTGGTCTTCTCGTCCATCACCGCGTCCCATTCGTAGAAGTTCGGCGGCAACGCTTCCAAGAACGCAACCTGCCGCTTCTCCGGCATCGCACGCCATGCGCCATCGCCCAGCCAGTAGTCAGCGAATCGCTCGGCGACTTTCGGCCAATTGCCCAGCGAGCCGAAGCATTTCACGTGATCGCGCAGCGCACGCGATTCCAAAAACGCGTCCGTGCGTCCACCTTGCTCGAGCAGATGAAACGGATTCGGCTCGAGCAGAATCAGATCTCCAGCGCGCGGGCCGAGCAGCATCGCCGTTTTCAGCGCGACCGATCCACCGAAAGAGTGACCGACCAGATGCACGGCACCGTCGAGCTGTTCGCACACTGCGAGCACGAGTTGCGCTTGCGCATACAACGACTGTGACGCGTTGCCTGGCCACGGCGTGGTTTCGCCGTAACCGAACAGATTGATTGCGATAACGCGGTAGCGGTCTTTGAGCGTTTCCGTGAGTGCGCGCCACTGGCGATTCGCGCTCACCGAGCTATGCAGCAAGACAACCGGCTGACCTTCGCCACCGTCGGTGTAGTCGATGTTGAGATTTCCGTTCGTGATGACAGGCACTAGTTTGTACTCCACGGAGACTGAGTTTTCGACTCGTTTGCAATAGCGGGATTGAGCAGCGAGAATATCGAAGCTGGACTGGACCGCACTTCAATGCGCCGCTGCTCAGCGCTGACCCCGCGTCGTTATTTTTCGCAGTGATTTTCTCCGGTAATCGGCGTTTTGCATTTGAAGCCGGAGCCGCAGTCGTCGTCGTGGCGGCAAACGCATTCGTCGCTTTCGCATTGTCCCGACCGGCACTGGCTGTCGCGCTGACATGACGCACCGAGACCGAGACTCACGGCGCGGCATACGTTCGGCGCGCCGATCGGCCGGTAGCATTCCGTGCCGGAACCGCAATCGGCGTCGCTGTTGCACACGCAACTGTTGTGGTCGCACTTGTTGGAACGGCAGTCTTGGTCGTTGGTGCAGGCGCCTCCGACGACCGTCGTCCCGATCGGCGTCGTCGCGATTACGCAGCGGTTCTCGCCGGTGATCGGCGTGCGACATGTTTGGCCCGACGGACAGTCGCTGTCATGGCGGCAGACGCACGTCTTGTTCTCGCACTGGTTGGAGAGGCATTGGTCGTCACTAGTGCAAGCCGCGTTGAGCGCTCGCGATTTGCTTGAACAGTAGTTGCCGCCCACCGCCGGCTTGAAGCACTTTTGCGGGGCGGGGCAGTCGACGTCCTGATCGCACTGGCAAGTGCCGCCGAGGCAGCGGCCGGCCTCGCACTGATCGTCGACGCGGCATGCTGCACCCAAGCGCAGATCGCTGCGCCCGATCAGCGGCCCATCGGTGATGAAGCCGATGTCGGTTTTGCAGAACGCCTCTGCGCGATCGCCCATCACGTAGATGGGGTCTTCGCTCCTAACTTTGGCAGTCGGCCGGTTATGATTCTCGAATTGCGGGAAGCCGTCCGCGTGCCCGGACTCATGCACGAGCGTGTTGACCACGCCGCAGAGCGTGAGGTTCGCATCGACGCTGTTGTAATAGCAGACGTTGATCTGATTGCCCGGGCCGCCGTGCGAGAAGCCGCCGGTGTCGACCTCGATCAAGCAGCGACGCGACTTTCCGTGCTGCCCTTCGTCCTGGCAATTGATGTTGACCCGAGGCCATTTGCGGACGAACTCATCGCGATTGTCTTTGCTGATGTGGGTAAATTCGTCGGCGATGCGTTGCAGCCGCCGATCGATATAATCGGCCGCCACGCTGATATCGTTCTCGGCGATCTCATCGCACTTATGCACGGAGTAAGCCGATGCGGGCGCTGCCGCCAGACTCAGAAACAAAGCACCGATAACGATAAAAAGTCCGCGAAGTAACATATCGCCTCCCAGGGTTGCTTGCACCGGAACGTAGCTGGCAAGACACAACTGTTTCTTGCCACGCCAACGCATTCGCACGTACGCGGATGATAGTAGGTTCTACAAGGTCGCTGCACATTGCTGCGTGACGTCGATGGTGCCGTGATGATTCGTCCCGGCGAGCAATCGGGCGGCGGCATTGCCGAGGTAAATAGCCGGCATCTCGCCCGAAGCCAGATCTTTGCGAAACACCAACTCGTAGTGAGGTCGGATACGGATCTGCCATGTGCGGATTCCTCATGCTGCTCGTATAGCTCGCGATTACACGGCCCCTCTTATTGTGATCGGCATTCCGCGCGCGAGACAGAGTAGGTGCTCATACGCCTCGAGAAACACGATGTTCGAATTGAGCGGTCCATTCCAGAGCGTCGCGCAGGGAGCGGTCGCGCTGTAAGCGGTTGCGAATGGGAACTCGAGCGCGGAGCAAGATCATCCGGCACCGCTGTGTGGATCGGAGGAGGTGTCGGCGTCCGTCGACTACGCACTGCGTGCAACCGAGCGCGAGCATTCTCCAAGCGCCGCAGACCAGTATCTCGTGGCGGTCATCAAAGATCCCCGTTCAAGCTCGGAACAGACTCTAGTCATTCCTTGTGGCCGGGGAAATAGAACGATCGGCACATGGCCTGACTGGAACGGGTGCGGATGGCTTGATGAAATGCCAGCGGCGCATCGCGATACAAAGAGACTCAGTGCGGGTGCGCAGCTTTGCCAAGACCATCGCGCGCGGATCGGTTCAGTAAAGCGCAGAGCGGCGCGATCGCAAGGCGGACTAGAACCGCGGCCTTGCTTGTCGCGCACGCTCACGACATCAATTCAGCGAAAATCCGTCGAACCGAGCAGTGCGGCGCAGCCTTACCGCAGGTTGCTCGCGCTAGCGCTTCCGTGGATCGTCCGCCGGATTGATGTAGTTAATGTCGAACGGATTGTTCGCGTGGATCTCTACGATCGTTTCTGCGTCGGTCCATGCAAAGTGGTGGTGCTTCGCCGGCATGTTGACGAACGAGCCGATGGGAAACGCGAGACTCTTCTCGCGATCGAGCTTGTCGCCCATACCGGCGTGCAACGTACCCTCCAGCACGGTGA
>JBDTMS010000504.1:0-3994 GCA_039934195.1 Betaproteobacteria bacterium | reverse complement strand
CGGTGTGCTATGAAACCTGGACGGAACAGTGCAGTGACGGTCCAGCATACTGCACGGCTGACCTGGGGGCTATATGGTGCGTCATCTGTCAGTAATGCATGCCGGGTAAATCCACGGCGGGTGGTGGGGCATACGCTCACGGCCCGAGCAGGCGCACGAGCGGCTCAACCACGTTCGGCTGTGCTGCTGACGTTCGATCCGGTTAACTGCCGCATCTCCTAGAAATGCCGTTCACATGAATCCTCAGCGCCATCGCTCGCATTCGTTTATCGCGCGACTTCTTGTCGTCGCCGTGCTCCCACTGGTTTCGGTTCACACGGGTTGTGGCATCGGGCTGCGGAGCGATTTGCATGTCGCCGGCTTCGCATCCGCCGCGCCGGCATCCGGCCCATCGGCCGACAACGGTGTCAATCCACAGCAAGCCAAGTCGATGCTCGATTGCGCCAAGCTGACCGACACCTCAACGAAGCTAAGATGCTTCGACCGCGTAAAAGCACAGCCGCCTCCGGCGGTCGACTCGAACGCGCCGCTGCCACGCTCAGTCGACCGCGAATATCCGTTCAACCAGAGCCGAGCTGCGGAGAGTGAGCGCATTTCCCCAGCTACCGAGCCGACGCCCGATGCACCGAGGTCGAAGAAGCAGCCCGCCGAAATATTGTCGGACTATGAGGTGGAAGTCGTGCGGCAGCTCGGGAAAGAAATGCGGCCGGAGGAATACCCGCCGCGTGCGCGCGAGCGCGGGATCGGCGGCACCGTGCGTGCGCTGCTGCGCATCGGCGCCGATGGCGGCATAACCGATGCGACGGTGGCGAGCTCGAGCGGCAACGATGAGCTCGACCGGTACGTTGTTCGAAAGCTCGCGGCCCTGCGACTGCCGCCGATCCCGCTGGAATTGCGTGCACGCGCTTTCGCGGTGCAGATTCCCGTCCGATTTGCGATACGAACTAACTGAGCGCCGATCTGACTTGGCACGTGGTCTGAAAACGAGTGTTGCGCTGGCCGAGCACTGTCGAAAAGTATCCGAGCTCGCAATCGTGGATGTCGTCACGTAAACGTCGTTGCACCCGCCGCAGGATGCAGTGCGATCGACCGACAGCGCTGTCTCAGCTCGAACAGGCGCTCGTACCTATCTTCTTATGTTTCCGTACCTGCGGTCGTTAACCAGCATGCCTCCGTTCTGCCCATGAGGAGTCATTCGGATGTCCGCAATCCCAGAGCAAACGCCGCAAAAACAGAAGCATTTGCTTGATTCGGCGCGGCGCGGCTCGCTGTTGCTGGTCGACGATGAGGAGAACATCTTGTCCTCCCTGCGGCGACTACTACGGCCGGACGGCTATCAGATTCTGACCGCCAACTGTGGGGAATCTGCGCTGGAACTGCTCGATCATCAGCTCGTGGATGTCATCGTCTCCGATCAGCGCATGCCGGGGATGACCGGGACCGAATTTCTGCGCCGAGTGCGCGATCGGTTTCCGGAGACGATCCGGATTGTGCTGTCGGGATACACCGAGCTCGACAGCGTAACTTCTGCGATCAATGACGGTGCGATCTACAAGTTTCTCACCAAGCCTTGGGAGGACGAACAACTCCGTTCGAATATTTCCGAGGCCTTCGGACGCAAGCGACTCGATGACGAAAATCGGCGACTGCATGCCGAGCTCGAGACCGCAAACACTCGACTGGCTGCGATCTTAGACGTGCGGGAACGAGACCTGAGTGTGGGGCTGGCGGCGCTCAAGTTTTCCCACGCGTTGATCGCCATACTTCCCTGTCCGATCATTGGACTCGACGACGAAAACCTGATCGTGTTCGTCAACGATGCTGTGGAGCGCATGCTGGGTAGATCCATCTTAGGCGAGTCCATACTGCGTGAGTTGCCTGGTGATTGGACCGCAATATTGGAATCCAATAAAGACGCGGAAACGCGGTTGCAAATCGGCGGATTGACCTATCGATTGGTTTGCACGCAGTTGGACGGTGAAGATTATCTGCGAGGCAGAGTGCTGAGCTTCTTCGAGGTGTTCGAATGATCAGCAAGCGAACCGACATCTCGCCTGTTGGGCAGGTGCCCCAAGCGCCCGCATCCGCCGCGTCCGCCGATAGCGCGTTGATCCGCTCGCGCCTTGCACAGGCGTTTGAAGGTCGAGAAATCGGTGCGATCGAGGTCTCGATCATCGAGGCCATCACCGCGGCGTGGACCGAATCTACGAAATGAATGAAACCCGTGACTACAGCGCTGAGGATCTCGTCGCGCACCTGAAAGACCTGCCTGCCCTGCCGGCGGTATTGGCTGATCTCATTTTGACGCTCGCCGACGGCGATACCGACTCTGCTCTGATCGCGCGCAAGATCCAATGCGATCCGGCACTGACCAGCAAGACTTTGCGCCTTGCCAATTCGCCGTTCTTCGGCTTGCGTGGTGCGATCCATACGCTGAAGGAAGCAGTCACGGTATTGGGAATTAGAAGCGTGCGATCGCTTGCACTGGCGAGCGGTATCAGCGCATCCCTTCCGATTCAGAAGGAAGCCAATTTGGACGTTCGCAGCTTCTGGCAAAACGCATTGGAAACAGCAGCAGCTGCGCGCGTGTTGTCGCCCAAGGACGAGGATTCACAGAACTACGCATTGCTGGGAGGACTGCTCCACGATATCGGCAAACTTGCTCTGGGAATGTTGCGGTCGGACGCTTGTGCAGCGGTCGGTGAAAGTGCGACCCGACAGGGGTGCAATTGGGCGCAGGCCGAAGCCGAACTGGGCATCCCGCATCACGGGCTCGTCGGCGGGGCTTTGGCGCGTCGATGGAATTTCCCGGAGGCACTTTGCCGGGTAATTACTCATCATCATGGGCCGATTGGCGCAGGTGGGCCCGTGACCGCGGCGGTACACATAGCCGACGTTATGTCGCACGCCGCAGGCGCGCTCAGGGGGTCTTCCGAGCGTCCGCCGGCCGTAAGTGTGGACGCCTGGCAACTGTTGAAACCCACGCCTTCCGTGCTGATTCAGGCGGCACGAGCGATTCGGGAGACACCTGACGTGAGCACGATAATTCAGTGAACGCCCGGGAATTCAGTGAAGGCACGGGAGTCATGATGGTTTTCAACGTCCCTCCGATACCGAATGACAATTGGGTATCCGGTGACAGTCGGGTAGCGTCATCTTGCGCAATGGGTAGCGTCGACGTATGCAGCCGAGTCGCGAAACCGGCTAAAGGAGACTGTGGTGGCTTGGAAATTCACGGCGACGTGCAAACAATGTCTCTGATTGCTCGGGGTACGCGGCCCAAGGCTTACGCCGAATGATGCGGGCGAAAGACACCGGTCGGGGCGCAATGCAAGCGCCGGTTCTCGACGGCGCTCGCGGAGCGCAGCCGACGCATTACGCCATGGATCTTCCTACCCAACTGCGGGACACGTTGGCGGCCGTTCTGGACGGGAATCCGGTTCCGACATTTATCATCAACGCCGATCACGTCGTCATCCATTGGAACCGATCGTGCGAGGCCATCATCGGGGTCGGTGCCGATAAGGTTGTCGGTACGCGAGAGCACTGGAACGCGTTCTATCCCACCGCCCGCCCGACCTTGGCCGATCTGGTTCTCGATGAGATCTCCACGGCGGAGGCGCGCGAAATTTACGGCGACTCCTTACGTAATTCAAGTGTCATTCCCGACGCACTCGAGGCGTCGGCCTACTTTCCGGACATGGGTCCGGACGGACGCTGGTTGCAGTTTACGGCTGCCCGAATTCGCGATTCAGAGGGTCGGTCGATTGGGGCAATCGAGACACTTGTCGATGTCTCTGAGGAGATGAAGGGCCGTCAAGTCCGCGTCAAATTGGAAGAGCTGGTCTCCCAGCGAACGGGACAGCTCCAAACCGCAAACGACGATCTCGAAGCAGATGTTGCACAACGCGAACGCGCTTCAAAGTCCGCCCGGGACTTTCTCGCTGCCATTCTAGATTCGATCCCGATGCCGATCATCGTAAAAGATGAGGCC
>JBDTMS010000503.1:0-4001 GCA_039934195.1 Betaproteobacteria bacterium | reverse complement strand
GAAGCCGCGCAGTTTGCGGCGCGTCGAACTGACGGTGCGAAGGATGTCCAGCGAGGGAGATGTCATGCGATCGAGTCATTTCGGGTTTATATCTGTGCCGCGTCATTCGACCCTTCCGCGCCGGATCAGCATCAGGGCCGCGTCCCGATGGCGTCTCGTTGCAGCCGCATGCCGATCGAAGCCAGTTACGTACTACGACGTTGGCGTGACGCTACGGGCTTTGGCTCTGCTCGCCGCGGTCGCCATGGTGGGAGGCTGCGGCAGCCTGAAAAATTTCTTGTACAGCGCAGGTGCATCGAACCACAGCGACGGTAAGCGAACTGCCGCTGCTACGCCGCTGGCACCCTCGATGGTCGGTACGCCGGGTCGCGGAGCCGCCAACGCGGACCAGCGGTACAGCATCACGGGCGATCAACTGAATCGACTGCTGCTCGATTACGCGGATCGGTACCGGGCCTACCTCGTCAGCGCGTGGCAGGCACCAGCGCGAGTTAACCCCTCCGCATTGCAAAGGCGCGATGCGCATCGCAAGCAACTGCAGATGGTCAGCGCGATGTACGACATCGTCACGCAGGATGATCCATTTCGAAAGCTGGTCAACGCGGCCATGGTGGTAACGCTGCAGAGTCGGGTGTATGCAGACGAGAAGCTCGGTCACCAACTGTTCGCAGAGCAAGCCGAGCCGGTCATGCACGCTCTGCGCAAAGCGCGCATGGAGATTTGGGAAATCGCGGCAAAGGTGATGCTGCCCGGGCAGCTGCAAACTCTCGATTATCTGATCTGGGACTGGCGTCGCCGCAATCCCGACGTTACCGATATCGCTGCATTGCGTTTCAATGCGTTGAGCGCGTCGCGCAGCACGCTCGTCATTGAGCAGGTTGCCAAAGGCAGCGGGCTGCTCGCGCCGATCGAACAGGTGAGCGACGAAGTCGCGCGTGCGCGTGCGCTCGCGGAGCGCGCTTTCTATATGAGCAAACGCCTGCCCATGCTGGCGAACTGGCAAGCACAGGATGCGATGAACGACCTGCTTGCCAAAGATGAAGTCGCGGGAATGGCAAGTACGATAGAGCGCTTGCCCCAAGTCGTGGCAAGCGAGCGCAAAGCGGTTTTCCGAGCGCTGGGAACGCACGAGGCTGCGATCGGCAGGCTGCTGACACAGGTGCGGCGCACTACGGGGGAAATCGAGCCCGCGCTCGGCGCAGCCGACCAAGTGGTCGTGGATCTGCGCGAAGCCAGCGCCTCGCTCCGGCAAACCGTGCACGCGGTGGACGAGCTCATGGGAAAATCCAGCGGCAAGCAAGACCCCAACGCGAAGCCGTTCAACATCGATCGATACGTCGATGCCGCCGATCAGTTCAGCCAGCTTGCGCAGCAGCTCGACGCGACGCTGGAATCAGCCAACCGTCTGCTGTCTTCGCCCGCATGGCAGGCGCGCATCGCGGATATCAATCAGGTCGCGGGAACTCAGATAACTGAGGCGGCTAACGAGGCCGAAGGCGTCCTCGATCACGCGTTCTGGCGCGCGGGCATTCTCATGCTGATTTTCTTCGCCTTGCTCGCCGCGTATCGGTATTTTTCCGTGCGCGTCGCCAGGCACTATGAGCGGCCAGTGTCATGAGCTCACCCCTTGCGATGCGCGCACTGAGCTTCGCGTTGGCTGCGCTGCTTGTGACCGCAGGCACAACCCGGGCTGAGGGCATTCAATATCCCGACGATTTTTTCCAGCAGTTTCCGCTCTATCGGCCCGTCGACGGGCTGTCGGGCGAGGTCGATGTGCTGAGCTCGCCCGTACTGGATGTCGTGTTCCGGCGCGCGATGGACGAGTTCGCCAAGTTCTATCCTAAGCTCGATGTTCGCCTAGCCGAAACCGCAGGCGATCGTCCCGACATCCCGGAGTCGCTGATCGCCGGAAAATCGTCCTTCATCGGCGTGCTCACCCCGTTGACCGAGCGGCAAAGCGCAGGTTTCGAGAAGCGCTTCGGCTATCCACCCACCTTGGTGAAGTTCGCGGTTGCGGCAATCGGGATCTTCGTTGCACGCGACAATCCAATCGCGGGCTTGACGCTGAAACAGCTCGATGCGATTTTCTCGGCGGAGCGGCGACGCGGCGGGCGGGAAGCAGTGAAGTGGGGTGACCTTGGCCTCGGCGGCAAGTGGGTAGACCAGACCATCGTTGCATTCGGGAACCGCGGCGAGGTCGGCTTTTATGAGTGGTTTCGGCAGGCCGTGCTGCTGGGTTCCGAGACCAAGGGGACCATGCGAGAACAGTTGTCCGACACCTCGTCGATACAAGGCGTAGGCATCGAGCCTGGAGGCATCGCCTATGCGAACCTCCTTTTCGCAACGCCCCGGACCCGCTTTCTCCCGATCTTCGACGACGACGGAAAGCTTTATTCGCCGTTACACAGCCGTTGCGTGAACCAGCAGTATCCGCTGTGCGGCTTCATCTATATCTACGCCAATGCTGGTGAAAACGGCAAATTGTCCCTCGCCGCCCGGGAATTCATCAAATACTTGCTCTCGCGTGAAGGACAAACGGCCGTCGCCGACGGTGCTCAATATCCCGTGAGTCCCGAGATCTCGCGCAAAGAAATCGAATCCCTCAATCGCGGGACTATCGCCAAGGAGAGGACAGCGCCCAAGTGATGCACAGACTTGCTTCACGAGCAATGCACGCTGCCCACCTTCCCGCGCGCAACGGTCGCAGGAGGCGAGCACACCCACATTGCACTACCGGTTCGTACTAGCAGGATTGCCTGATGACACCGGGGCAGACGGTGCCATCCTCTCAGCCAGTGCGGTCGAGCCGTTCTGCACTTCTTGCAGGCTGTTCTTGACGTTGTTTCCGTTGGTGTGGGCGTTTTTCACGACGTTGGTCTGGGCGATCGCTGCCGCGCCGCGGGCGGTCAGATCATTGCGCAAGGCGATGCGCACATCGTCGAGATTGCGGATGAACTGGTCCAGCGAAGTCCGCGATCCGTCATAAGAGGCCTGGACCGTCTGGACGCGATCCATGACGGTTTGACGCCGCTGCTCGCTGGTGTTGCGCACCTCTTGGTTTTGGATCTCATTGTGCTGCTTCTCCCAGTTGGTCAGATACGCCTGGCTTTGCTTGCGCATATCCGCCGCATCGCCGTTGATGCGCTCGGCCTGGGTGCGCATACGCGCGACGTCGGCTGAATATCGGTCGAAGGCCGGCTGCAACTGCGAGCCATCCGCGGACATCAGACTGTCGAGCGATGCCAGCGTCGCATCGATCTGAGCATTGGTTGCGCGAATGTCGCCGCTTACATCGCGCGCACTCTGCGCAGCCTCCTGCTTGCGCTCGATCTGATTGGCGGCACATGCGCTCAACGCCAAAGCGGCGACGACTGCGAATGATCGAAAGGGTAGAGTCATAGCATTTCTCCAGAAAAGGTTTTGTACAAAAGGATACCCAACTCTGAGGGTGTGCTGATTCGAGGAAGTGACAACCGCAGAGTTCCCCAACCGCGTGGAACCGCGTGCAGATGTCTTCCAAAGCGCGGTTATTGCCGAGGCGCCGTCGGAGCAAGCCCTACTTATCGCGATATCGCGGAGGGACATGAACCATGCAGGACGCCACCGGTCTGTGTCATGGAACCGACTTTCCATAGCCGACCGTGATATGCACGATGCGACTACTTTGCTGCTTCGCAGCTGTGCTAATCGCGAATGCGCAGAAACGCGCAGGCCGAGGGGCCGAGTGAGTCCGCGTCCATGAACCTACTATGGATCGGTGCGCTAGCACTTATCCCGATTGCCTTCGTCGCAGACCGGCTCGAGGCTCCAGGAGCGGTCATCTTCGCGCTCGGGGCCTCAGCGATCGTGCCGCTCGCGGAGTGGATCCGACGCGCCACGGAGCACCTTGCAGCACGCGCCGGCGATGCTATCGGCGGGTTGCTCAACGTCACCTTCGGCAATATTTCCGAGTTGATCCTCGCGCTGTTCGTGCTCCGCGCAGGTCATCCCAGCGTGGTCAA
>JBDTMS010000502.1:0-4003 GCA_039934195.1 Betaproteobacteria bacterium | reverse complement strand
TTGCCATCCGCATAGTGCCAGTCGACCATCACGCCGCGCTCGTCTTTTTGGTCGAGGCGGCCGACGAAGGCGCCGAACGTCGACTGCTGATCGAGCGAGCGAAACGTGATTGCGCCGAACACGGTGTCGACTTTCAAACCACGGAACGCGCGTATCAGCTCTTCGGTGTCGGTCGAGTTGGCTTTCTTGATCGCGGCGGCGATCGCCATGAATGTGGTGTAGCCGACCACGGAGCCGAGGCGCGGCGTATCGTTGTAGCGCTTTTGATAAGCGTCGACGAATTTGCGGTGCACCGGTGTGGTGATCTGCGTCCACGGATAGCCGGTGACGATCCAGCCTTTCGGCGCTTCGTCTTTCAGCGGATCGAGGTATTCCGGCTCGCCGGTGAGCACGCTGACGACCGAGCGTCCTTCGAACAGTCCGCGCAGATTGCCCTCGCGCACAAACTTGGTCAGGTCTGCACCGAAGGTCACGTTGAATATCGCCTGCGGCTTGGCGGCTTCCAGTGCCTGGATCGTGCTGCCGGCTTCGAGCTTGCCGAGCGCCGGCCATTGCTCTGCGACGAATTCGACGTCGGGCCGTTTCGCTTTCAACAGAGCTTTGAAACTTGCGACCGCGGATTGGCCGTATTCGTAATTCGGCGCAATCGTCGCCCAGCGCTTCGCGGGCAGCTTGGCTGCTTCTTCCACCAGCATCGCCGCCTGCATGTACGTGCTCGGGCGCAAGCGAAACGTGTAGCGATTGCCTTTCTCCCACACCAGCGCGTCGGTAAGTGGCTCGGCGGCAACGAACAGTATTTTGCTGCGCAGTGCAAAGTCGCTGACTGCCAGTCCGACGTTGGACAGAAATGTGCCGCTGAGGATGTCCGCTTTCTCGTTGCTGACGAGCTCATTCGCGTTGCGAATTGCGTCGTCAGGCTTGCCGCCGTCGTCGCGGGATACCACCTCGAGCTTGCGGCCGCCGAGCAGACCGCCCGCCGCATTGACTTCTTCTACCGCGAGCTGCCAGCCGTTGCGATAAGGAATGGTGAACGCCGGCACCGTGGAATAGCTGCTGATCTCGCCGATCACGATCGGCTTTTGTGCTGCGTGCGTCGTCGCGCACGACAATGCAGCGACGGTTATTGCCGCCGCTGTGATGATTCGTTTCATGTCACCTCACGTTGAAGACTGCGGGATTGCCGGCGCGTTTCAGCGCAAACCATCCAGGCCCTTGACCTCATGTTTCTGCAGGCCGCCGACGCGCGCGAGCGGTCGTCCGCTATCGGTAACCGCGACCGCGACGACGATTTCGTTCGGCCTCGGCGCGTCAGCAACGCGCGCTTCAACCGCATCGAAATGGCTGCGCACGTACGCTGCATTCTTATGCCCGAGCGGGATGTCGATCGCAGTGCCGAGCGTGCCGACCTTCTTCGCCGACGGTACCAGTGCCGCACCCTTCTCCACCGCTTTGCGCAGCGGCACGCCGAGCTTCGGATGCAGAATCGCCGCGGCGTGCTCGAGCTCACCGGCCTCGCCGACTATCGCCGCTTTACCGTAGCTTTCTGCCTGCGATGCTTCGATGCCGAGCGCTTCGACGCATTTATCGCCGAGCAATCCGCCGAGCTCCTCGCCGATGTCGATCAATTCATCGAGCTTGTCGCGATAGCGGCCGGCGAATGGATTTTCGATCACCGCGATCGCGACGGCTTTGCGGACCGGCGGATTGACCGCCTGGCCCATCTCGATGCGCACTTCATCGACTTGCACGATGAGTTTTCTGATTTTCGCTTTCATCGCCGTGATCTCCGAGCGCCGCTCAACGCAACCCGTCCAGGCCTTTGACTTCGCCGGAACGCAGACCGCCGACGCGATCGTGAATGCGCGCGCCGGTGGTCATGACGAGAATGTAGATCAGCTCGTCGGCCGCCGGTGCGCCCGGAACGTAGACTTCCATCGCGTCGAAGTGGCTGCGAACATAACTTGCGTTGATGTGCGTGATCGGGACATCGAGCCGGGTGCCGGGTGCGCCGACTTTCTTCGCCGATGGCACGATGGCCTTGGCGCCGCCGAGAATCTCTCGCATCGCATAACCGCCAGGGACGTGCCACAGCGCGCCGTGCTCGAGCTCGCCGCCGCTGCCGATGATGGCGCCCTTGCCGTAGCCTTCGATTGCCGTCGCGTCGATTCGCATCGCCTGCACCAATCGGCGCGACATGTCCAAGCCGAGCGGATTGAGCTTTTCCATCATCGGCAGAATGTTCGCCTCGTAGCGTCCGGCAAACGGATTCGTCCAAACCGCACAGACGGCGCCGCGCTTGAGCGGTTTCGCCGGCGGCGGTCCGAATTCGTGGAAGATCTCTTCGACCTGGGTGAAGATTTCGCGGATCTCGATCATGGCCTATTGAATCACATTCATCCGCATGCCGCGTGAGCCGCGATCCCCGCTGCCGTTTCCAATGACGCGCACCTGCCCGGCAAGCCAGAGCGCTGCGCCTTCGATCAACTCGCGCTCGTGCATCGATCGCGCCGCGGCCTCGCCCGCATCCAGTGCCTGCTGAATGCTCTGCTGCGATAAGCGTCCGACGCCGACGGTCACCAGCTGCTCGCCGAGATCGCTATCGTCTTTCAGCTCACGCGCAGGCCTGCGCACAATAGCAGGATCGTCAACGTCGACGCTGTTGGCGATCAACGTCGCGGCGGCATCTGCGCACGCCGCCGATCGTGCGAGCACGGTCACGCTGTCCGCAATGCCGAGGCTCGAGCTGCGGCCCCGCCAACCGCTGGTCGCCACACCTCTGATCGCAGCCTCCGCCGCGATTTCCAGGTCGCCGTCGAGATGCAGAATTTTGCGCCGCCTGAGCCGATCGAGATCTGCATACAAGCCGATTCGGTAACGCTGTCCCGGCGTCAGATGCAACGCGATGTCGCCGCCGTTATTGATATGCGCGCGGACGATGCGTCTATCCACGCGGAAATATTCGATCAGCTCGTCGGCCACGGCGCCAGCGACCGCCGCCATCGGCGTGATGAATACGTCGCGATGCGGCCGGCACGCCGCGACCATGCGCTGAGCGACTTCGCTGCGCGTTCGGTACGCAAGCTGCACCGGCGAGCGCAGGATCGGCAACTCGCCGACCAGCTCGCTCAACATGGTTTGAAATCGCAGCCAGGCGCCTTCCACAGCGGCAGCGATTGCGCCGGCATCGCCATCGGCGCCGATAATGAGATCGATCGGGCCGTGCTGAAAATGCCAGCGCCCATCGGAGAATTGCGCCCGCACGGCACCTGATGACGAAGCGATGCGATGCGGCGCGGCACCTGCGAATATCTGCACCCGCGGCTGCACGTATCTCATCTCGCGGTTCCCATCGGCCATGGGTTGAGGCCATCCCAGCCGATTATGCGCACGCGCTCGTTGCGCATGACATCGTCTATCGTGCGCACGCGTTCCATGTGGCCGCCGAGCATTCGATAATCGTCCAGCCGCATGCTGAATTCGATCGGGGCGACGATCGCCGGCGTCGGCACATAGCCGAACGCGTTGTCCGGCATGCGCGTCACGTCGACCATTAGCGTAATGCCCCCGCCCGGCCATACGTAGACCGGCGCGCCGCCGCAGGTGACCTTGACCATGAGATCCTTGATCGAGCGCGTGAGACGCACTGGATTATCGGTGACGCCGGCACGCAAACTGCCCCCGGCGCCGGCGAGAAACAACACGGTGGTCAATGCCGGCTCGCAATTCTCGCCGATGCGATCGACCACGCGACGCACCGCCGCCGGCATCGGCGCGGCGATCGGCTGCAGCGCTTCATCGAGCACGAAGAACGCAGCGTCCTCGCCGGTAGTCGACACCATCAGTACACGCAATCCGGGCCGCGCATGTTTCGCGTCGAAGCGCATGACGATCGCCAGCGGATCGCTGATGTCGGTGCCGCCCCAGCCGGTGCCGGGTTTCGCTACTTGAAAGTAGCGTCCGGCGGTCGATCGCTTGCCGCGGATCTTGATGCCCGATGGCGGCA
>JBDTMS010000501.1:0-4004 GCA_039934195.1 Betaproteobacteria bacterium | reverse complement strand
TCGCCCTGCACCAGCGAGATCGTGCAGAGCGGCAGACCGTGGCCGATGTAGTTTCGGTAGAGTACGTCTATGCATGCCTTGCCGTAGCTGAGCAATCCGGCGCGATTCTGGTTTTCGATCATCTCGATGAACGAGTTGAGGTCGCCGCCAAGATTGAACACACCGGGTACGGACGAGGCCAGAACCGTATATTCGACCATCATAGTCTCGCCGAGACACTCGACCCGGCCTTCGCTATCGGTCACGAAGCTGCAGTATGAAGACAGATCTTTGAGCAGCGAGTGATTGAAGCTCGGCCGCGGGCTCGGGCACCAGCGCGACCATATCGCGCGCGTATCCGGATCGTAGTGCGCCGTTAGTTGGTCGGAGAAAAAGAATTCCGGACGCTCAGTGCTCCGGCGCAGTTGTCGGCTTGCGCTCGCTTGAAGCAGAACTTGCGGAACGTTCATGTCCATGGTGCGATTCTCCTGTAAGAAGGGGTGAGCAAATTCGATCTGGAATATGGGACACGTCTTCGGTGACCTCGATCTGACTAGAGGTAGGAACGGCAAGCAACTCTCGATCTTTTGCTTTTTTTCGCAGGGTTATCATTGTTTAAACGATTTAAAACACAACGTAATCTTACGGCGACAAAAGTGCGTGTTTTTACGCGGGAAATCACCGCGCGGAGCGACT
This sequence comes from Betaproteobacteria bacterium, assembly GCA_039934195.1. Lineage (GTDB taxonomy): Bacteria > Pseudomonadota > Gammaproteobacteria > Burkholderiales > SHXO01 > SHXO01. The sequence goes on along the minus strand of JBDTMS010000501.1, from coordinate 3,329 downwards.
CAGTGCATGCGCAGGGAGACGCCTGGCACCAACGGATCGGCAGACATTTTCAGAAATGGATCGCGAGGCGGTCGTACTTGCGATGACGCGGCGGGCCTGAGCAACGAGAGGATCGACATGCACGGTGTTGTGCAACGGGGACTTCGCTGGATACTGCGCACGCAAGTTGTCGGCAACTTGCCAATCGGCAAGGAGGCGATCTTGTATGCCGCTCATCACGCGTCCGCGATGGACGCCGTGCTGCTGCCGCTGGTGTTGCCCGGCAAGGTGGTCGTGGTATTGCCGAAGGAGGACCTGCTTTATGGGCCGCTGCGCTGGCTGCTTTATTTTTGTCCGCATCTCATTGCAGAAGTCAGTGATCCGACCGTAATAAAAAAGGTACTGCGGCTGCTTGCGTCCGGCGCATCGGTGGTGGTCTACCCCGAAGGCCGTATTTCCGCGTCGCACGCCGTGATGAAGGTGTACGAGATCCCCGCGTTGATCGCAGTGAAGTCGGGCGTGCAGGTAATGCCATTGCGCATTCGCTATCGCCGCGGCGCGTTGCTGCCGCGCGTGCGAATTCGCGTAGCCGCACCACGCCACATACACGGCGCCAACGTGGCGGCGTCCAAGGCCCGCCGAGTCAGCGCATCGGATGAGTTGCAACGCATGCTGGAAGCTTGCGCTTTCAGCGAGCGTCCGCGCATGTCACTGTTCGAGGCGTTTCTCGACGCGGTGGCGGAACATGGCCGCTCCGTCCCGATCATCGAGGACTGGAACGAGAAACCGCAGTCCTACGGTGCGGTACTGAAAGGCTCGCTTGCTATCGGACGCTCCCTGGCGTCGACGTGCGCAGCGGGCGAAAACGTCGGCGTACTGCTTCCCAATATCATTCCTACGGTCTGCACGGTGCTGGGATTATCTGCATTCGGCCGAGTACCGGCGATGCTCAATTATTCCGCCGGTGCGGTAGCTGTGCAAAGCGCCTGCATCGCGGCACGTGTGAGCACGGTGATCACCTCCCGCGCTTTTATCGAGCAGCAGCGCTTGGCGGCGATCGTGGCAGCGATCGCGAATCTGAAACTGATCTATCTCGAAGACGTGCGCGCTGAGTTCGGCTTGAACGACAAGCTATGGCTGATCGCCTACGCCCAGTGGTTTCCGCGACGAGTCATGTCGCCGGGGCGCAGCACCGGCCCCGGCGTAGTCGTCTTCACTTCAGGATCCGAAGCGAAACCCAAGGGGGTAGTGCTGAGCCACGAAGCGATCCTAGCCAACATCACTCAGATGGCGAGCGTAATCGACTTTACACCACAAGATAAGGTACTCAACCCCCTACCGGTGTACCACAGCTATAGCTTTACTGCCGGGATGATGCTGTGCCTGGTAACCGGCACCAAACTGTTTCTCTATATATCGCCGCTGCGCTACCGCGCGATTCCGGAGATCGCTTATCGGCGCAACTGTACCTATCTCTTCGGCACCAGCACATTTCTCAGCTACTACGCGAGGAACGCCAACAGCACCGACTTCAATTCGATCCGGCGGGTCATATCCGGTGGCGAGAAATTGGGTGCCGACGTGGCTCGCGCATGGGAAGAGAAGTTTGGACTGCGCATCTATCAGGGCTACGGCGCAACCGAGTGTGCCCCGGTCATCTCGTTGTCGACGCCCAAGTGCTACAAGCCGGGCACTGTTGGCCGGCTATTGCCGGGGCTGGAGCATCGAATTCAGAAACTCGACGGTGTCGAGCGCGGCGGCGTCCTGCACCTGCGTGGCGTGCAGGTGATGTTGGGGTATTACCGGTTCGACAATCCCGGCGTTATCGATCCGCCGAGATCGATCTACGGTGACGGTTGGTACGACACCGGTGATGTCGTGGCAACCGATGAAGATGGCGTGATGACGGTGGTCGGGCGGGTCAAGCGTTTCGCGAAGATTGCCGGCGAGATGATGTCGCTCGATACGATCGAAGAGGTGGCACGATCGGCATCACCTGAGCATAGCCACGGCGCGGTATTGCGTACTGATCCGGCGACCGGCGAGACGACGGTGCTGTTCACGACCAATGCCGAATTGACGCGCAGTCATCTGGTGCATGCCGCTCGCAAGATGGGCTGCCCGGATCTGGCTGTTGCGCGCCAGCTCATCTGGATGCAAGAGATCCCGATCCTTCCCACCGGCAAGACCGATTACGTTTCCCTGGAGACGCTGACGGTCGCGGCGAATGCGCCCGACGCCAGTCCCGAGGGGGACGACAGTGCGAGCAGCCCGCACCAGCGCGAGCAGTGAAGCATTTGGCAGATGTTTGTGCGTTACCGGCCCGGCCGCAAGGCTGATGCTGGCGCATCTGCCGGCATTTGCCTTCGACTTCGATTTCGTCGCAGTGCAGCGTTAGTGCAAGCGCCGTTCGTGCCGCCGATTACTTGCTGTACGTCACGCGGTAAACCGCGCCTGCGGTGTCATCGGAAATCAGCAAGCTGCCATCTGCAAGAACCAACAGATCCACCGGCCGGCCCCAGACTTCTTCGTTTTCCATCCAGCCCTGAGCGAATATTTCGGATTTGTCCACAGTGCCACCAGTGACCGTTACGCTCACGACCCGGTAGCCGTTTTTCTTGCTGCGATTCCAAGAACCGTGCTGAGCAATGAAGATGCGGTTGCGGTATTCCGGTGGAAACATCGTACCGGTGTAGAACTTCAGCCCGTTGGGCGCGACGTGGCCGCCTTGCTTCCACGCCGGCGGGGTGAATTCATCGCACTTGTGCTTCTTGCCGAACTCGGGATCCGGCGCGTCGCCTTGATGACAATACGGAAAGCCGAAATTCATGCCGGCTTTCGGCGCATAGTTGAGCTCGTCGGACGGCATGTCATCGCCCATCATGTCGCGACCGTGCTCATCGAACCAGAGCGCTTTGGTCCGAGGATCCCAGTCAAAGCCGACCGAGTTGCGGATCCCGCGCGCGTACACCTCGTAGCCACTGCCATCCGGCTTGATTCGAGATATCAGCGCGTAACGATTGGAGTCGGGTTCGCAGATGTTGCACGGCGCACCCACCGGCACATACAGCCAGCCGTCCGGACCGAAAGCGATGTACTTCCAGCCGTGGTGGCCATCGCGCGGGTATTGGTCAGTGACGACGACCGGCTTCGGCGGCTTGCGCAGATTTGCCTCGATATTGTCGAATCTAAGAATGCGGCTGATCTCGGCTACGTATAGTGCACCGTCGCGCATGGCCACCCCGTTCGGCGTGTTCAGCCCGCTTGCAATCTCGACGACGTCGGACTTGCCCTCGACCGGCGGCAGGATGGCGTAGACTGCAGCGCCGCGGGTTCCGACGAACACCGTG
>JBDTMS010000500.1:0-4022 GCA_039934195.1 Betaproteobacteria bacterium | reverse complement strand
CGCGCAATGGCGATCACATCTTGGCGTCGCGCAGCTTGTTCGGGGCGACGGTTCAGCTGTTCAACAACTGGCTCACGCGCTTCGGAATCGAAACGACCTTCGTGTCCGCGACCGACAGCAAAGAGTGGGAGCGCAACATCCGGCCGAACACGCGAGTGCTGTTCACCGAGACGCCGTCCAATCCGCTGACCGAAATCGCCGATCTCGCGGCGCTGAGCGCGCTCGCACATCGATCGGGCGCCTTGCTGGTGGTCGACAACTGCTTCTGCACACCGGCTCTGCAACGCCCGCTCGAGCTCGGTGCCGACATCGTTATTCACTCCGCAACGAAATATCTCGATGGACAGGGCCGGGTCCTCGGCGGAGCCGTGCTCGGCGCGCGCAAGCTCATACACGAACCGTTGATCGCGTTTCTGCGCAACGCAGGACCGACCTTGAGTCCGTTCAACGCCTGGGTGATTTTGAAGGGTCTAGAGACGCTAAAGCTGCGCATGCAGGCACACAGCGACGGCGCGCTGAGCCTGGCGCGATGGTTGGAGGCGCATCCACGGATCGCACGCGTGTATTACCCTGGTTTGAGCTCGCATTCGCAGCACGCGCTCGCAGCCAGGCAACAATCGAGCGGCGGGGGCATCGTAGCGTTTGTGGTAAAGGGTGGCCGTGAGGCGGCGTGGCGCGTCGTCGATGCGACGCGGTTGATTTCCATTACAGCAAATTTAGGCGATACCAAAACCACGATCACGCACCCCGCGAGCACGACGCATGGGCGCTTGGCGCCTGCCGTACGCGAAGCCGCCGGAATCGAAGAGGGTTTGTTGCGCGTGGCGGTCGGGCTGGAAGCGATTCGCGATATTCAGGACGATCTGGCGACGGGACTCGTCGCTTAGGACTCGCAGCTTAGGACTCGCCGCCGAGTACTCGCCCGCTTAAACAATCGCAGCGCAGGGAGCACATCGGCATCTACTTTTGCTTCGCAAGCTTCTGCTCGATCGCAGAGCCGACGAACATCTGCGGGTACGACCGGGTAATGCCTTCGAGGCGTTCGCGTTCTTCGATGGTGCGTCGCGCGAGCGCGAATGCATCGACGAATGAACGCGTCTGGCGCAGCGCCTGATCGAAGTAAGCCTTGCCGAAATAAGTGAAGTCCGAAGCCGAGCCGCAGCCGAACGAAGTGTGCGTTGCGTCGGCCGCGGTGATGACCAGTGTGTGATCGTCCTTCAGTGCATCGATGAAGCCGCCTGCATAACACGCAGAGATAACGATAACGCGCCAGCGAATACCGCTTTCATCCAGCATGCTGCGCAGTGCCGGGGGCTCCAGGCTGTGCAGGCGCAACGGACGAAAATCGAGCGCGAAACGGTGATCTTCGGAGCCGTGCGAAGTGAGATAGAGGAAGACAATGTCCTCGTCGCGATTCATTGCCTCGCCCATGCGGTTTAGCGCGCGCTGCAGACTGGTGATGCTGGCGATCGGTTTATCGAGCACGGTGTCAGGGTTGTTCACCAGGGTGATGCTGCGCCCGGCAGTGCCGAAGCGCTGTTCGAACAAGCGCGTGATGACCGAGAGCTCTTTCAGAAATACGTCTTCTTCCGCGTACCCTGCGACCCCGATGAAATAAATTTCCTCCCGACCTGGGACACCGCGTTTCACCGCATTCAGCGCGTGCTGCAGCAGCCTGGGTTGCGCATAAAGCGCTTGCTCCGATGCGACGGCGCCATAGCGCGCCAGCTGCGTCGCATTGGGTTCATCGTCGTAGCGGTCGACCCACAGTGGTCCGATTGCCGCGCGCGGGAGGTACCAGTTCGGTACGACGACCAGCACGCCGGCGATGAGCAATCCGACCAGGCGAGCCGGAAAGCCGCGATAAGTTATGCGCAGTGTCGATGACATCAGAACGATCAGCCACCACGCGAAGGGCGCCCATTCATAAACTAGAGCGAAGGCTCGCTGCGAGTAATCGATTCGGTCCGAAGCCGCTGCCGCCGACAGAACTAACGACAGCAGCGAGACATACTGGCTCGCGGCGATCCAGGCAATGCAAAGCTTCAAAGCCAGGCCTGGCGTGCGGTCGAAGCGGCCTACCGCGTAGCCTGCCAGCAGCATGCACGGCAAGTAGAAGATAGCGCCCGGTATGCCGAACGTGTTGAAGCGTCCATGCACACCAACCGCGAAAAAGTCGAACATGAAACTCAGGACGATATCCAGGACAACTTGCGCGGCCAGTTGCTCGACGGAAACGTATAGCGCGTCCGGAGTAATCGAGCGCAAGGTGGCAAGCCGTGCTCCAGCGCGCAGGTTGGCGATCAACCCGAAAACGAACGAACGCCGAAGGCTGCCCGGCGGCGACGATTCGCTCAGCGGCTCGCTCGCATGCGGCACGAGTGGCATCGTCGAATCATTGTCAGGTTCAGAATGCATCGGAGATATTCGATCGGCGAAAGAGCGCGGCCACGCGCTGCTAGTTTAGCGTGATCGACTCGCAGCGCTCGGGCGTAACGCGGAGATATTGGCCTTGCTCATACCAGTCCGCCAAGACCCAGCGCTCGCAAATGCGCCCGTCTACCTGGTGCACGTGGCGGGCAGGCCGATGCGTGTGCCCGTGGATCATGCGCGAGCACGCGCAGGCCTTGAACGCCTGTTGCACGGCGGCTGCTGTCACGTCCATGATCGCCGCCGGCTTTTCGTGCTTCGCGCGCTCGCTCATACGCCGGGCGCGCTCGATCTCAGCGCGGCGCAGCCAGAGCGGTTGCAGCAGGAACACGCGTTGCCAAAGTGGGCTGCGTACGCGCGCACGAAACGCCTGATAGCGCGCGTCATCCGTGCATAACGTATCGCCGTGCATCAGCAAGGTGGGGTTTCCATAGAGATCGACCGTGGTGGGATCGGAGATGAGCTGCGCGCTTGCCGCATGAACGAAGCGATCCAGCAGCAGGAAGTCGCGATTACCGTGCATGAGATAAACCGGCGTCCCGCTATGCGCCAATTCGTTCAGCGCACCGGCGACCTGCGCGTTCAGCGGGTCGGATAGATCGTCGTCTCCGGCCCAATACTCGAACAGATCGCCGAGAATATAGAGGGCATCGGCTTCACGTGCATCGCGGCGTAGAAAATCCAGAAAGATCCGAGTGATCGTTGGACGCGACGGCGTGAGATGCAGATCCGAAATGAAGGCTGTAAACGGCACTTCGAGGCGCTTTCACCGACCCGCACGCGAACTTGTCTAGACCACCTCTGCCTTGGTGATGATGACGTCCTCGACCGGCACGTCGTTGTGCATGGCGCGCGATCCCGTGGCGACACGCTTGATCTGATCGACGACATCTTTGCCGTCCGCGACGCGGCCGAACACGCAGTATCCGAACTCACGCGGCGTGGTGGAGCGAAAATTCAAGAAGTCGTTATCCGCCGCATTGATGAAGAACTGGCTGGACGCCGAATGCGGCTCGGCGGTGCGCGCCATCGCTACAGTGTAGACCGCATTTTTCAGGCCGTTCTCGGCTTCGTTTTTGATCGTCGCCTTTGCAGTCTTGGATTTCATCCCGGGTTCGAAGCCGCCGCCCTGGATCATGAAGTTGTCGATCACGCGATGGAAGATGGTGTGGTTGTAGAAACCGCTCGTCACGTAGCTGAGAAAGTTGTCGACCGTGACCGGCGCTTTCTCCGCGTCGAGTTCAAGAGTGATGACGCCGAGCGACGTGTGAAGCTTGACCATGTAAATCTCCTAGCCGGATAAAACGAGCATACAAAGTGGGTTCGCCTGAGACGCCTCTCACCGTGGGATCTCGGTGTGGGATCTCAGCGAGAGCGGTTCGCGCGACGTGTATCGGCTCAGCATTCAGGCAGCGCATTTCAACACACGATACCTCAATGCTGGTCGTTGCACATGCGGGGCGAAGTGTGATTGGGGCCGGAGCGGTTCGCGCGAAACGAACGCGGTGAACTCGAATTAAGCCTGCTAGCGGCGGGCCCGCTCCGAGCGAGCATCGCCGATGCGAGAGCGTCTGCGGCTAGCCGGCGCCTTC
>JBDTMS010000499.1:0-4025 GCA_039934195.1 Betaproteobacteria bacterium | reverse complement strand
ACCTTCAATGTTCCCTACGTCGAGCAATTATCCAAATGGGATCTCACTGTCGGCAATTACAGCGCCGTGTGCAGAACTAATGTGGCGCCGGCTCTCGACGCGCCCTCGGTACCCACTTTGCATGCGTTCAGCTATGTGGCCGCGGCGACCCGGAAAGGTTCCACATTCTGCATATCGGGCACCGCCGACATCGATGCCAGAGGAAAGATCATTGCCGATGGCGACACGAGCGCCGAAGGCATGCAAAAGAAGCTCGACTATGTCATTCAAATCATCGCTGGGCGTATGGAAGAACTGGAGCTCAAGCTCGGCGATGCGAACCAGGTCGATCTGCATTCAGTGGCGGATCTACGCAATCTCTGGGGCACAACGATCTGGCCGCGACTGGGAACCGCAACGGCGGCCGGTGTACGTTATCACTACACACGTCCGCCGATTCTCGGCGCGGAAGTCGAGCTCGAAGTACGCCGCGTTGCGCAGGAGATTGCGATTCAGGTCTGATCGACCGCGCGTCGCGGCTGATGCTTACCGGGCGCTGCGCGCGCAACGATTTGCCGGAACGACTGCGAGCAACGATGACGCCGTGGCGAAACATGATCGCGGCGTAGCAAGCGCATCCCTCGGCGTTGGCGCCAGGACATTAATGCGCGACCCGCATCACAGCTTGGCTGCTTTTCTCGTCTTCGGCGGTGTCCGCGGTGCGCGCGACGTGGGCGCGCGCAGCCACGGAAACGCGTCCGTGAATTCCATGATCTCGCCCGAGCGATCGGCCGTATAACCGGGCAGCTGCGCCACGCGCCGCTTGAATTCCGGTCCCTGCAATAGGCGCAACAGCTCGCTAACGCCGGGGATCTCGAGCGTCTCGCGGTGGCAGATGAAGAAATAGCGTTCCGCAGCGACCGGTATGAAGTCCAGCTTGAACTCCCGTGCCGGCGGCTCGACGCCGACGCCCACATCCGCCATGCCGCTCGCGACGTACGCAGCGACCGCCGCGTGCGTGAATTCTTCGTTGGCATAGCCTTCGATCATCGACTTATCGATGCCGAGCTCTTCAATCAACGCGTCGAATAGCAAGCGTGTCCCGGAGCCGCGTTGTCGATTGACGAAGCGCACGCCCTTGCGCCCGACATCGCGCAGCGCCGAGATCTTCTTCGGATTGCCCGGCGCCAGATATAACCCCTGCTGGCGTCGCACCAGATAAATCAGCGCTTGCGTACTGGGGTCGAGCCAGGGCGCATACAGTTCGACCGCGCGCGCACCGAACACGCCTTCCGGGACGTGAAAGCCGGCGAAATCGCAAGCCGAGCGCGCGAGCGAGGCGAGCGCATCCGCTGCCGGCAGATACTGCAGATCCAGTCCCACTTTGCCGTGCTCGCGCAGCAGATCCGGCAACTCAGCGACGGCGTAACCGTAGCTGGCATGCACGCGCAAGGTCGGGTTGCTTTGCGCCAGCACGCGCTTGATTTCGAGATTGAGCTCGGACGCGATGTTCTCGAGCTGCGGCGACAACCGTGCCCGCGCGCGCGCCTGCGCCCACAGCAGCTTCTCGCCCAATGCAGTCAAGTGCGTGCCGCGCCCCTGCTCGAGCAGTACCAGCGGACTGCCGAAAAAGCTCGACCACTTGGCGACGATATTCCATGCGTGCCGATAGGACATCTTCGCGCGTGCTGCCGCCAACGTAAGCTTTCCCGTCTCATGCAATGCGTCGAGCAGCGCGAACAGCTGCGGTTCGAGCTGATTGCCCTCTTCGTCGATGAAAATCCAGGATGGCCGAATTTCGATTCTGCGCATAGGCATCAGACTGCATATTGTTGATAGGCGACAATCTTGCTAGCTTTACTGCATTGACCGTACTGTTATGCATTCTAGTGCATATTCGAGCTCGAACTTTAGATCGAAGGTCTGACCTAATGCATGCAGGACGAAGCAATAACACCAGAGGAGAATATGTCCGCAGTCGCCCCAGACACCGCACCCGCGTTTAGCGTCACCATTGCGCAGTGCATCGCCGAGCACCGCGAGCAGGCGGGCGCCCTGCTGCCTTTGCTGCACGCGATTCAAGATCGTCTCGGGTTCGTGCCGCATGAGGCAGTGCCGCCGATTGCCACCGCGCTGAATCTCTCGCGCGCTGAAGTGCACGGCGTGATCACGTTCTACCATCACTTTCGCACTAAAGCGCCCGGCCGTCACATCGTCGAGCTTTGCCAGGCGGAATCCTGTCAGGCGATGGGCTGCGAGGCGCTCACCACGCACGTTAAAACGCGTCTCGGCGTAAATTTTCATGAGACCACCGCGGATGGCGCGGTACAACTCGAGCCGGTCTATTGCCTGGGCAACTGCGCGCTGTCGCCTGCGATGATGATCGACGGGCAACTCTACGGGCGCGTGACCGCGCAGCGCTTCGACCAGGTGCTGCAGACCGAGTTGGAAAAAGCGTGACCGCCATCGTCTACGTTCCCTGTGATGCCGCGGCGCTGTCGATGGGCGCCGATGCCGTGGCTGCTGCGATCGCACAGCAGGCGTCGCAGGAAGGACTGGATGTGCGCATCGTGCGCAACGGCTCGCGTGGCATGCTGTGGCTTGAGCCGCTGGTGGAAGTTGTGACGCCCAACGGTCGCATCGCTTACGGTCCAGTCGGGCCGGAAGATGTTCCGTTTTTGTTCGTCGCGGGCTTTCTGGACGGCGGCGCGCATCCGCTCAACCTTGGCATCACCGAGGACATCGAATATCTGCAACGGCAGGAACGCCTGACCTTCGCTCGCGTCGGCATCACCGATCCGCAAAGTCTGCTGGATTACGAGGCACACGGCGGCTGGCGCGGCTTGCGCAATACGCTCGCGCTTGGCGGCACTGCGATCGTCGAAGCCGTGCTGCAATCGGGATTGCGCGGCCGCGGCGGCGCCGCGTTTCCGGCCGGCATCAAGTGGCGCACAGTGCTAGGCGCACAAGCCGATCAGAAATACATCACGTGCAACGCCGACGAAGGCGATTCCGGAACGTTTTCCGATCGCATGATCATGGAAGGCGACCCGTTCGTTTTGATCGAAGGCATGGCGATCGCCGGCATCGCCGTTGGTGCAACGCGCGGCTACATCTACATTCGCTCGGAATACCCGCATGCCGAACGCGCGTTGTTGCAGGCGATCGCCAGCGCGGAAAGTGCCGGCTTTCTCGGCGCCGACGTATTGGGCAGCGGCAAGGCATTTCATCTCGAAGTACGACGTGGCGCCGGCGCTTACATCTGTGGCGAAGAAACCGCGATGCTGGAAAGTTTGGAGGGCCGCCGCGGTATGGTGCGATTCAAGCCGCCGCTACCGGCGCTGCAAGGTTTGTTCGGCAAGCCGACCGTGGTGAACAACGTAATCACCTTCGCATCGATACCCGTGATTCTGGATCGTGGTGCCGACTTCTATCGCGACTTCGGTGCGGGCCGCTCGCGCGGCACCTTGCCGTTTCAGCTCGCCGGCAACATCAAGCGCGGCGGGCTGGTGGAGAAAGCATTCGGGCTGACGCTGCGCGAGCTGCTGTACGACTTCGGCGGCGGCTCGGCCTCGGGCCGCCCAATCCGCGCTGTGCAAGTCGGCGGTCCGCTCGGCGCCTACTTGCCGGAATCGCAATTCGATTTGCCGTTGGATTACGAAGCGTTCGGCGCCAAGGGCGCGATGATCGGACACGGCGGAATCGTCGCATTCGACGACACCGTCGACATGGCGAAGATGGCGCGCTATGCGATGGAATTTTGCGCGATCGAGTCTTGCGGCAAATGTACGCCGTGCCGCATCGGCTCGATCCGCGGCGTCGAGACGATCGATCGCTTGCTGCAGAACGCCGAGCGGGAAGCCGATATAGAACTATTGCGAGACTTGTGCGACACGATGATCAACGGGTCGTTGTGCGCGATGGGCGGCATGACGCCGTTTCCGGTGCTAAGCGCGCTCAATCATTTTCCCGAAGATTTTGCGGCGCCTGCGCCGGTCGACCTTCCGACTCGGCGGGCCGAACAATTTTGAGAATTACAGCACACG
>JBDTMS010000498.1:0-4028 GCA_039934195.1 Betaproteobacteria bacterium | reverse complement strand
CGCGAGGCAATGCCAGAAATCCTGCAAGATATAGAGCGGCGTCTTGCGCGGCATTTTGTGATCGATCGCGACGCGCGGAATGTAGAGATTGATCGCCGACGCGAGGACGTAGAGCGCGAGGATGATGAGTATCGCGACCTGCGGACCCTCCGAAATCCAACCGTGATGACGCAGCTTGGCGAAATGGTCCGCGGCGAAATCGAGAAAATGTCCGCCCACCAAGTAGCCGCCGAGTACTGCGCCTAGAATGATGGCGCCCACCGTCAAACCTTCCATCCAGCCATTGGCCCACACCAGCTTTTGCGGCGGCAGATATTCGGTGAGAATGCCGTACTTGGCCGGGGAATACATCGCCGCGCCGACCCCGACCAGGCCATAAGCAAACAGCGGATGCACACCGATCAGCATAGCCAGGCAACCGACCACTTTCACGGTGTTGGCGACGAACATCACGCGCCCTTTGGGCATGCTGTCTGCCAGCGGGCCGACGAATGGCGCGAGCACGATGTACGAGAACACGAAGAACACCTGCAGCACCGGCGTCTGCCAAGTCGGCGCATGCAGATCTTTCAGCAGCGCGATGGCGGCGAACAGCAGGGTGTTATCCGCCAACGCGGAGAAGAACTGTGCCGAGAGGATCGTGTAGAAGCCGCGACGCATCCAGCGAGTGAGATGAATAGTGGGACGGTATTGAATCGCGCAGCCGGGCGTATTAAGTCGCCACCGGAGTCGCTGCGCAGCGTGAAGGCCGCAAGTTTATACCATGAAAACGCAGCCTCGCTGTGCGCGCGGCGCCGCGATCACCGGGCTAAATCGCGGCCGCACCGGGCGAAATCGCCCCTCCGCCGAGCGAGCTTGTGGCCTGGCGTCGCACCATCGTTGTTGTGCGACGATCTCCCATGTACAGGATCCGATCGATGACACGGCCGACGCGCGCAACAATTCACCTGTCGGCACTGCGCAACAATCTGGCGCTTGCGCGGCGCGTCGCGCCGGGTGCGCGCGTGCTCGCGGTAATTAAAGCCAATGCATATGGCCACGGTCTGTTGCGCGCCGCGGATGCATTGCGATCCGCCGATGGCTTTGCGCTGGTCGAGCTCGACGCGGCCGTGCGACTGCGAGACAGCGCGTATCGCGGCCGCATCGTATTGCTGGAGGGCTTTTTCGAAGCCAGCGAGTTGGCGCATTTCGCGCAGCATCGCCTGACCAGCGTCGTGCATCATGTCGACCAGGTGATGATGCTGGAGCAGAGCGCGGCAGCAGCCCCGATCGATGTGTTCGTCAAGCTAAACACGGGCATGAATCGTCTCGGGTTGCGCCTCGAGTCGCTGCGAGATGTGCTGGAGCGTCTACGCGCCTGCGCAAGCGTCGGCGACATTACGCTCATGACGCACTTCGCGTGTGCGGATGACGCGAAGGGCGTGCACTGGCAGCTGGAAAATTTCCAGCGCGCGACTGTAGGCATCGAGCTGCCGACGTCGATGGCTAATTCGGCGACGCTGTTGCGTTATCCGGAGCTTGCGCAACAGTGGCTGCGACCCGGCATCATGTTGTATGGCGCATCGCCGTTTGCCGAGCGCAGTGCGCAAGACATCGGCCTCGAGCCGGCGATGACGTTTGCAAGCCGGATCATCGCAACGCAAGTGCTCGCGCGCGGAGATACGGTTGGCTACGGTTCGGACTTCACCGCGCCCGGCGCGTTTCGCATCGGCATCGTCGCGTGCGGCTACGCGGATGGCTATCCACGCCATGCACCCACCGGAACGCCGATCGTAGTCGACGGCCGGCGCACACGCACGGTCGGCCGTGTGTCAATGGATATGCTGGGCGTCGATCTCAGCGAGTTGCCTAGCGCCGGCGTCGGCACGGACGTGGTCCTGTGGGGCGGTGCGCTACCGGTTGAAGAGGTCGCTCGCGCGGCCGGTACCATCAGTTACGAATTGCTGTGCGCGGTAAGCGCACGTGTTCCCATATCCGAAGCCGATTGAAGAGTCTCACCATGGCCAAGGCCAAAGTCGTCTACAACTGCACCGAATGCGGTGGCCAAACTCTGAAGTGGCAGGGACAGTGTCCGCATTGCTCGGCGTGGAACACGCTGAGCGAAGGCATTGCCGAGAACGCCACCGTGCGCTATCAAGGGCTCGCGCAGAAAAGCCGGATTCAGAGTCTCGAGGCGGTCAATGCGGTGGAGGAGCCGCGCCTGCAAACCGGCATCGGTGAGTTGGATCGCGTACTCGGCGGCGGGCTGGTGCAAGGCGGCGTCGCGCTGCTCGGGGGCGATCCCGGCATCGGCAAATCGACCTTGCTGCTGCAGGCATTAACGATGCTGTCGGGCCATTGCAAAGCGTTGTACGTGACCGGCGAAGAGAGCACGCCGCAGGTGGCGCTGCGTGCTCGCAGGCTCGGTTTGCACAGCGCATCGTTGCAGGTGCTCGCGGAAATTTCCCTGGAAAATATTCTCGCGGCGCTGAAACAAGAAGCGCCCGATGTGGTGGTGATCGACTCGATCCAGACGATGTACTCGGAAGCGCTGCAGTCTGCACCGGGCAGCGTCGCGCAGGTGCGCGAATGTGCGGCGCAGTTCACCCGCGCGGCGAAGACTTCCGGCGCATCGCTGATTCTCGTGGGCCACGTGACGAAGGAGGGCGCCATCGCCGGGCCGCGCGTGCTGGAGCACATGGTCGACAGCGTCCTCTACTTCGAAGGCGATACGCACTCGAGCTTCCGCTTGATTCGCGCGATCAAGAATCGCTATGGCGCCGTCAACGAGCTCGGCGTATTCGCGATGACGGATAAGGGCCTGCGCGGCGTTGCGAATCCGTCAGCGCTGTTTTTATCGCAGCATCATGGCGATGTGGCGGGCTCGTGCGTGCTGGTTACCCAGGAAGGGACGCGACCACTGCTGGTCGAGATACAAGCGCTGGTGGATCAATCGCATGCGCCGAATCCGCGACGACTGACCGTGGGGCTCGAGCAAAATCGGCTGGCGATGCTGCTCGCCGTGCTGCATCGGCACGCCGGTGTTGCGGCGTACGATCAGGATGTGTTCATCAACGCAGTCGGCGGCGTGAAGATCGACGAACCGGCAGCGGATCTCGCGGTCCTGCTCGCGATCGTGTCCTCATTGCGCAATAAGCCGCTGCCCGGGAAGTTGGTGGTGTTCGGGGAGATCGGTCTGGCAGGCGAGGTGCGGCCCGTGCAGCGTGGCCAAGAGCGTTTGCGCGAGGCCGCCAAGCTAGGCTTCACGCACGCGCTGATTCCGCGCGCAAACGCACCGAGAGGTGCAATCGAGGGCCTCGAGATCGTCGCGGTGGATCGGGTCGAACAGGCAGTGGAATGGGCGCGGGGAAACTAGCCGCCGGAACTAGCGGATGGGCAACCAGCGAACGGGCGACTAGCGGACTAGGAATTACGACGGTGTCCTGTGCTACACCTGCCGCAGAGCAAATAAAACCGCAGCGACGATCGCGGCGACCGCAGCGACGATCCATGCGACATAGTAGTGACTGACTTGGCGCGACGGCGGGGCGCTCGGCACGCGCTTTTTGTCTTCTGCGGGCGGATTTGCAGCTTTTGCCGGCGCCGCCACGGTGGCTGCTTTCGGGCGCGTCAAACCCAGCGCCTCTCGTTCCACGCCGGTTAAAGCCGCCAGCCGTAGCGTCGCCTCGTAAGAGTCGAACGCTTTCGACACCGTCATCGCGACCTGCTCGGGCGCCACGGTCGCACCGCGCGAAACTGCGCGGTGAATCGTGCGCACTTTATCTTCGCGACGCGTGGTATTCGGCGGCAGGGCTTCGCTGCGAGCGCCGGTTGCGGCTTTGAACGGCGCGGCACCTTGCCCGTTCAGCATCTGCATGCAATCGTACAAATCCGACGTCAGCTCCTTCACGCTCTGATAGCGGACCGCCATTTCCTTCGCGAGACTTTTCGCGACAATCAGATCCAGGATTTCGGGCAGATCCGGATTGCGCGCGCTCGGTGCAATCGGTGTCGTATTCAACACCGTATACATGATGCCGTGGATGCTG
>JBDTMS010000497.1:0-4032 GCA_039934195.1 Betaproteobacteria bacterium | reverse complement strand
GTGGTGCCGACCACGACGATACCATCGGTGCCCTCGGCGATATGCCAATCGATCAGCCGCCGCATCGCATCAAGGTCCAGGCTGCCGTCCTCGAACATCGGAGTAACGATGGCAACCAGGCTGCCTTTCAACATAGTGCTTGTCTCCGTGAGTGCGCCGCCGCTACTGCGTGGCTGCTGAACTGCCGTTTCGAGTCCGGGAATTTACCGAAACCGGACGCGTCGGCCGTTAATTCGCGGCACAAGTTTAGCGCAATCGTTCCGATACCGTCGTGGCAGAGGCCGGAACACACGACCACGACTTGGCAACGGTTAGGGCGCGTTCTTTTCACCAACTCGCAGCGCCGCCATTTACAGCGCAGATTCGCTGAACCATCGCCGGCCGCGGACGGTCGCTGTAGAGATCTTCGTACGCAACGATGCGTAGATGACCGTAGGCCAGCCGGAGCAGCTCGCCCGGCTCCAGTAGAAATTTGGGATTGGCCGGCCGGCCGTAGCGCTCGTTTCCGACGGCAAACGTTTCATAGATGAGCACGCCACCCGGCAGCAAGGCCTGCACAAGGCGTGGCAGCAACGGTCGATGCAGATAGTTGCTAACGATCACGCCTGCGAACAGTTGTCGTTCGAACGGCCATGCGCCACTCTCGAGATCGGCTTGCATGACTTCCCCGGCGATTTCGTAGATCGATGCCAGCGCTTGCTCGTCTCGATCGACAGCCGTGACGGAGAAACCTAAGCCCGCGAGCAAGCGTGTGTGACGCCCATGCCCGCATGCGAGGTCCAGCACGCGTCCTGCCGGTGCAATCAGCGGCGCGAAACGGGACACCCAATCGGACGGCGATTCGCGATCGTGCGGCATGGTCAACGCGCAGGCAATGGGATCGACGCGAACTGCTCGGCGACGCGCATCGTCGCGATCAATGCCTGCTCGAACATGTTTTGAATTGCCGGGCCCATGAACGGAATCGCGAGCCAAAATCCGAAGAAGCCAACCGCCAGGGTGATGGGAAATCCAACGGCGAAGATGTTGAGCTGAGGTGCCGCGCGCGTCATGATGCCCACCGCAATATTCGCGATCAACAATGCGGTTACGACAGGCAGCGAAATCAGCAAGCCCGTGCTGAAGATCTCGCCGCCGCTTCGCGCCATCGTGAGAAGCCCGCCGGAGGCGAGCGGCTGCAGCGAGATCGGTAAGGTCGTGAAGCTTCGAGACAGCGCCGTCACCACCATGAGATGACCGTCCATCGCCAGAAATGTGAGCATCGCAAACATGCCGACGAACTGGCCCATCACCGCGGTCTGTGCGCTGCTCTGCGGATCGAAAAATACTGCGAAACCAAGACCCATCTGCAGCCCGATCAGTTGACCGGCGGTCTCTGCTGCGGTGAGCGCAACACGCAAAGTAAATCCGATCGCAAGCCCGATCAGCAGTTGCTGAAAGGCAATGAAAACGCCGGCGGCCGAAGCGGGATCGACAGTCGGCATCGGCGGCAACACCGGTGCCAGCACCAGCGTGAGGAACACCGCCAAACCGACTTTCGTCGTCGATGGAATGTTAGCGTTGCCCAGTATCGGCTCGGAGATGATCAGTCCGAGGATACGAAAAAAAGGCCACGCGAAGGCAGCGATCCACGCATACCACTGCGCCGTCGTAACGCTGATCATCGGCTGTAGATCAGCCGATCACGCTCGGCAGACTCGTGATCAAACGGCGTGTGAAGTCGACCATGACGGAAATCATCCAAGGCCCTGCGAGCACCAACACCACGAAGATTGCGAGCAGCTTCGGGATGAACGAAAGCGTCATCTCGTTGATCTGCGTTGCTGCTTGAAAGATGCTGATCATCAAACCGACGACGAGCGCTGTGAGCAACAGGGGTGCCGACAATAGAATAGCGACTTCCATGCTCTGTTGAATCAGGTTGATCACCATCTCGGGATTCATCGGCGCACTTCCTAGGTGTAGAACGTTTGCACGAGCGAGCCGATCAACAGATTCCAGCCGTCGACCAGAACGAACAGCATGAGCTTGAACGGCAGCGAAATAATCACGGGTGAGAGCATCATCATCCCCATCGACATGAGAACGCTGGCAACCACCATGTCGATGATGAGAAATGGAATGAAAATGACGAAGCCGATCTGAAACGCGGTTTTGAGCTCGGAGATGATGTAGGCCGGAACCAGAATTTTCAGCGGCACTTCTTCCGGGCCTTGCAGCTCGGGCTGATTCGCAAGCTTGGCGAACAGCGCGAGATCGCTCTGCCTGGTCTGGCGCAGCATGAACGTCTTCAGCGGCACCGCGCCGCGCTCGATCGCATCATTGAAGCTGATGCGGCGCTCGTTGAATGGCGTATACGCTTCGTTGTAGATTCGCTCCAGCACCGGCGACATCACGAAGAAGGTCAGAAACAAGGACAAGCCTACCAGCACCTGATTGGGCGGCGCCTGCGACGTGCCCAGCGCTTGGCGCACGAACGAGAGCACGATGATGATTCGCGTAAACGAGGTCATCATCAAGAGTATCGCGGGTAAAAACGTGAGCGAGGTGAGGAACAGCAGCGTCTGAATGGTGAGCGAGTAAGTCTGCCCACCGCCGGTGGTCGGCGTTGCGGTGACTGCCGGCAATGCCGTCTGCGCTTGCGGGCTGCTCATGAACAGAATCAGCAGCAGCGCTGCGAGCCAACGCATTCAGTTGTCCCGCCGCCTGGCGACCGCCTGCCTGACGATGCGAGAAAACACATCGCCAGGGATGGTCGGAGATGCCATCGCCGCGTTCGCCGGCTTCGGCATCGTATGCAGAATATTCACGCCCCCGCTGGCGACGCCTACGAGCAGCCACGTGTCCTCGAGTTCCACTAGCACCAGCCGCTCTCTCGGACCGATCATCACCCCTGCAACCACCCGCAATAGACCGCCTGGCGCCCGGTAGCCCGGCACCCAGCGTCGCAGCAACCAGGCGAACAGCACGATCGCCGCGAGCACGAGCGCCAGCGCGATTGCGACCTGCATGAAGCCGACGGCTGGAAGTTTGGAGAGGGGAGGCGGCGCATCGGCGGCGAGCGCAACCGGCCGACAAACGAGGCAGAAGCACACACCCAGACTAGCGCGCAGCGCGCGCGCCGGAACGCGTGGATCAAACTCCACTGTCGCGCACGCTACGAAGGAGGTTCGGAGCTGCACCGGGAGCGCGCGATGGTTCGGTGATTTCTATTCGAGGCGGCGCTATAGGGCGCACGTTGCTGCTCCTCGTTGCCATCATCGGTTGAGACGACGCAGGCGCTCTTCAGGGGCAATAACATCGGTGAGACGGATGCCGAACTTCTCGTTCACCACGACCACTTCGCCCTGCGCGATCAGGCAGCCATTCACCAACACGTCCATCGGTTCGCCGGCAAGTTGATCGAGCTCGACCACCGAGCCTTGCGCGAGCTGCAGCAGATTGCGAATAGCAATCTTGGTGCGACCGAGCTCGACGGTCAACTGCACCGGGATGTCCATAATAATATCGAGGCGACCGGACGGCACGCCGGGTGACGCATCCGCAGACAATTCCTGAAACACGTTGGCTTGCGCAACCGGCGCGGCTGCTGCGGTAGAGGTTTCCTGTTCCGCCATCGCGGCGGCCCAATCGTCGGCGCTCAAATCAGGGTTGTCGTCTGCCATCACCGTTTCCCCGGCTCATCGACCGTGCTGCCGATCATCTTGCTGACTTTGAGCGCGTACTGGCCATTCGTTACGCCATAGCGGCATTCGAACACTGGCACCTTATCGACCTGGGCGACAATCACTTCCGGTAAATCGAGCGCGATGACATCGCCCGGCTGCAGCGCCATCAACTCGCCCACCGTGACTTGCGCATGCGCGAGATTGGCAACGAGTTGCACCTCAGCGACGTTGATTTGTTTCGACAGCAGCGTGACCCAGCGTGCGTCGGCTTCTGCGCGATCCGCTTGCACGCTGCTGTAGATAATGTCGCGGATCGGTTCCAGCATAGCATAGGGCATACAGACGTGAAAATCGCCGCCGCCCG
>JBDTMS010000496.1:0-4034 GCA_039934195.1 Betaproteobacteria bacterium | reverse complement strand
CGAGCGTTGGTTCAACGAACTTCGATCCGCGTTCTTTCAATTTGAACGACGAGGCTAACGTGAACTACTTCGACGCCGATTTTGCGCGCGGTCAGATCGAGATCTTTAAGAAAGACGTAGCGAATTCTCGACGAATCACATTGCAAGAGTGGAACAGCCGGCCGCTCGCGGAAAAAGTGTGGGAGCAGGCAGCGTCGCTCTTGGGCTCGCAGCTGTGACCGAGGTCTAATACGTCGCCCGCAGCGGTCGTGCTGAAGTAGACCGAAGACAGGCAGAGTGGAAAATACTTCGTCGCACACAGTTTGTGCCCCTCGGACATGCTTGTGTCGTACTACGCATTTCGAAAAATGCGCATTTTAGCGCTGCTTGTTTTCGCGATCTTGTTCCCGACAATTCCAACTTCGGCCGATGCAGCCAAGCTTGGGCCACAGCCTCCTTGCGGGTCTGCACCGACGGTCGCGTACCTGCCGCTTGGCGCACCGCCCGCGATTGAAGTGTGGAACAGCAAAGATCTCAAGGAATTGGGATGGCGCCTGCCGGATTGCCTCGGCTGGGCGCCTGCCTCGGAATCTAAGTATATCGTCGCGCTGGCCGGGAGCTTTCGCTACAACGGTACGGCTGCGGACCTTCTCGGCCGTATCGGTCAGATCTCAATGCTGCGGGAAGTCCGATACTGGTCGGTCTCGGACAAGAAGTGGCGACCTCTAGTCATCGATGCGTCTGCATTGTCACGGCCAGATGCCCGGAGTAAACGCGCCGACTTTGCTGCGACCGAGATGCAGGTAGGCACAGAACTGTATTACTGGGAACACGATAGTCGTTCGGGCAAGGTCATACATCGAATGACGGTGCACGAGCGTAGTCCAGCGCGGATCGCCATCGCGCTCGAAAACGTAACTCCGATTCGCGCGGTATTGGTCACCTTGTTTGCGGCCGGTGCGCTGCAATCGATCGAGATAATCGAGCGTATTTCGCCAGGGGTCTGGGGAATCTATCTTTTGACGCGCGCTGGCGAAGGCGCAAGTGCGTTGGCAAGCGGGCATGAAGCCTCGTACGTGAACCGCGCAGCGGCGATCTACCGACATCTTGTCGGCACCCCGACTGACGAGGAGCCACCAGCGGCACCCTAGCAGCAGCCCGAATTGAAACTACGCTGACTGCGTGTCTGACAGCCGGTCACCACCGCCAATAATCGACACATTGTTTGCTAATCAGTGGCCTTCGTCCTAGATTGAATGCGGATATCACATCCGATGCCCAAAAGGAATGTCATGAAGCCAATTTCAGGAGATAGTACAGCGTCAACCAACACCGCGCCCGGAACTGGTACCCATCAGCCGTCTGCCTCAAAGCGCACGCTGCTGAAAGCCGCGGCCTGGGTCCCGCCTGCCATCATAGCGCTGACTCTGCCCCGATCCAGCTACGCCGCGAATGTCAGCGGCACGGACAAGTCAGGCAAAGCGAAGGACAACGGCGGCGACAACGGTAGCCAGGGCAACAACGGCAATCACTTCGGCCAACTTAAAAAATAAAGGCTGCTTTCGATTTCAGCGGCAATTTTAGGATATCAAGCGTGCATACGGATGGCGCGGCGCCTTCGCGCGCGCGTCATCCTTGGTGTGATTAAGCCGGGGAAGTGAGCAAGTTGAATCCGAAACATCGTCTCCCCGCAAGTATCGATGCGACTAAGCCCTCGCATGCGCTTGGAATCATCCATTACCAAGTCTTGGATGAACTGGTTATCTATCGACCTGGATCGTGCCAGGCGGCATCGCTGAACGAATCCGCGCGTGCTGTATGGGAGTTATGCAATGGCGAACGGAGCGTAGACGACATCTGCGTTGAACTTGCCAAGATGTACGGTTTAACTTCAGATCAGCTGTGCGAGGACGTCTGCAACGGCGTCCTGCGGCTGCGTGAACTCGGTCTCCTATGCCAGTGAACTGGGCGGGTGATCACGCGATCGTCGACGTGCAGAGCCGAAACGATAGCGAGCTCAGCGATACATTTCATATCGGCTTTGAGTCTCACTACGTAACGGTCAGATCAAGCGTACCGCAAATCAGCCGACAGCTTGTCCGCAGCGTTGCGCCAATGTTGAGATCGGCGCCACATGGCATAAAAGCCGGCTCGTTTGAGGTAGCGGCAACTCGCCAGGGGATTGTTATCCGCGACTTGTGCTCGGCCTCTTGTGTGCATTCCATGGACTGGGAGGCAGCGGCTCAAACGCTCCAGCATAGCGCGGTCAAGGTGCTAATCGAGGCGCGTCCAGACTTGCTGTGGATGCATGCAGGCGTTGTGGCCCACGCAGGTCAGGCGGTTATCGTCACCGGACCTTCTGGCCACGGGAAGAGCACCATCGTGAGTGAATTTCTGGCGCACGGGTGGAACTATCTTTCAGATGAGATCGCCGCGATTGATTTTGGGACCGCCAGCGTCGTGCCATTTCCTCTGACACCGTATAGACGGGTCAGCTCAAAAAAGCGTTTATCGAAAGAAGAAGTCCTTCATCTCGACAAGATCCGAATTGAGCTGGCCGAACATGCCATAAGCCGGGTAAGCGTTCCCATCGAAAGCATCTATTTTCTATGCTATTCCCCCGGACAGTCGGCCATCCGACTGGACCGGTGCTCGCCAGGAGCGGCAGTCATTGAGATGCTACGGAACTCCTTGAGCCCTTCCGAAGCGCGGGACGAAGAGGTCGGACGCCTGTGCAGCCTTATTGCTCGCGTGCGCAGCGCCTGTCTCTACTATTCCGACGCGAACGAGGCCGCAGCTCACATTATTCGCTTACGGTCCCACGCGTCGGCGCCGGCAAGCGTTTAATGCATCTGTCAAACAAGCGGAGGTCTCCTTTAATCGCAAGGGCCTCACAAATTGAGACCGAACATATCAGTACAGCGCCAACCAAGCCGGTGACAACAAGAAACAGCTACGAAACTGAGCTGTTGTTTCTGGCAGCAAGGCGTTACATCGATGATGAAGCGCGTGAGCATATTGGCCTATTAACAAGTCTGGATCTTGATTGGTCGCGCTTGCTGACCCAAGCCCGCAGACATGGGGTCGCCTCATTACTGTACTTTAACCTGCGAAGCGCCGGTAGTGCAGCGCCCTCTAGCGCGATGACTGCACTGGCCACGATGTTCCGTGCGTCAGCTAACCACAACCTCTACCTGCTAGGAGAATTGCTCACCCATCCTCGATGAGTTTGAGCGACGCGGGATCGCAGTAATCCCATTCAAGGGACCGATGCTCGCGGTCACAGCGTTTGCCGATGTGTCACTGCGCGAATTCGCGGACCTGGACTTGCTAATTAAAGAGGTCGACATCGCCCGCGCACGGCGCGCTCTGGCGGACTTAGGATTTCGCCTCGCTCACCATCCCGATTGGGTGCAGCCGTATATACAGTTCGGACACGAGCTAGACTTCATCAGCGCTGACGAAGGGTTCCAAGTCGATCTCCAATGGCGTTTCGCCAAGAAGTGGTTGGCGTTCCCGCTAGACCATGAAGCGATATGGACCCGCACGACATGCGTATCCGTTGGGGGTCGAACGGTGCGCCAGTTTGGTCTAGAGGATTCTATGCTTATGTTGTGCGGCCATGCCTACCGTCACCGTTGGAGTTCTTTGAAATGGATCAGCGATGTGGCTGCGTTCATTTGGGCGTTCCGGTCGCGCCTAGACTGGATGCGGCTGATCAGCGAGGCTCGGGCGGCGGGCGGATTGCGCGTGCTAGGCCTGGGCATTTGGCTGGCACATAAGGTCGGTGGCGCCCAGGTGCCGCATAGCGTCGCGCAGACCTTGCTCAATGATGATCGAACTGCTGCGCTCGGCAATGAAGTCTTAGCGCAGATGTTTGCGAACGATGGCGCTATTGAGGCGCATGGAGCGGGCGGGGTGCTCACGGAGTTTGCATTTCACTGGCGCGCCCGCGAGCGTCTGCGCGAAAAGCTACCCCGCCTGAAGCCGTTGGTTGCCCACGCTGAGTATCTAGTTAGCAGAATCACGCGTCACTACGCCCGTCAACTATTCGA
>JBDTMS010000495.1:0-4036 GCA_039934195.1 Betaproteobacteria bacterium | reverse complement strand
TGGGATCGCAAACCCTGCGCTATCGTCAGCGTGTCGGGCGGCGCGCTAGGCGCGTTCGGCGCCAATCACCATCTGCGGCAATCGCTGGTTTTTCTGAATATGCCGGCAATGCAGCAGCCGGAAGCCTACATCGGCAACGGCGCCAGTCTGTTCGACGACAAAGGCGCGCTGAGCAATCAAGCGACGAAAGACCTGATGCAGAAATTTCTCCAGACGTTTGCGAAATGGATCGAACGCAATCCCGCGAGCTGATTCGGCGCGTCGAGCCAGCTTGGATGCAAGCCATCTTCGGCGGACGATAAAATGAAAGTCTTCGTCACCGGCGCGTCCGGCTACATCGGCGGTGCGGTTGCGCATCGCCTGCAGCGTGCCGGCTATCGCGTCAGCGGTCTTGTGCGCACGGAAGAATCCGCCGAGCTGTTGCGTGCGAGAAATGTCGAGCCGATTATCGGCAAGCTGTCGGATCTGCCAATATTGGTGCAAGCAGCGAAGCATGCCGACGCCGTCATCAATACAGCCGATGCCGATGATCGCGTTTCAGCACAGGTATTGTCAGAAGCCCTGCACGGTTCCGGTAAGCCGTTCATTCACACCAGCGGCTCGGACATCGTCGGCGATCTGGCGCAGGGGGAACCGAGCGACAAAGTGTTCGACGAAATGACGCCGCTCTCGCTGCTGCCGCAAATGCAGAATCGGCACACGATCGACAACCTGGTGCTGGCTGCGGCCGATCGCTCGGTTCGCTCCGTGGTTCTGCGTCCGAGCCTCATCTACGGTCGCAGCAGCGGCTTGCGCCGGCACAACTTTCAGGTGCCGACTTTGATCGAGCAGGCACGGCGCAGCGGCGTGCCTCGCTATATCGGCCGCGGCCTCAACACCTGGTCGCATCTGCACATCGACGATCTTGCCGAGCTCTACCTGCTCGCGCTCGAACACGCCTCGCCCGGTTCGCTTTATTACGCCGAAAACGGCGAGACCGACATGGCGACCGCAGTCGGTTCGATCACCCGCATGCTCAAATTGACCGCGCAGCCGGAAGGCTGGCCGATCGAACGCGCAGTGCAGGAATGGGGTCCGCGGGCGCACGTATCGCTGGGCTCGAACAGCCGCGTGCGCGCAGACAAGGCGCGCCGTGAGTTGCGCTGGCAACCTACCAGCAGGCCGCTGATCGACGAGATCGAGAGCGGCAGCTACGCGGAAGATTTTCCGCTCCAGCACGCGAGCTGAAGGCGCAGCGTGGAGTCCGTATCGCCGCGTCGTCGGGCCTGTAGCGACACACCTATTTCAAGCCCGCGCAAACAGCGTTTCGCAACTCGCACGAGACATTCGCATGCCTAGCGCCAGCGCACTGTTCGGCTCGCTGATGTTCGGCATCATCGGTTTCGCCGCGTTCATGTACGGCAAGAAGTCAGCGCTGTTCATGCCCATGATCCTGGGCGTCGCGCTGATGGTGTACCCGTACTTCATCTCGGAAACCTGGCTGCTCTATCTGATCGGCACCGCGCTCAGCGTTGCGCTGTTCTTTTTTCGGAGCTGATCGGCATTTCGCAACTGCCATCTAGCCGCGGCGATTGTCCGTAGGCGTAAGGGGTCCGCCCGATGCTGGCGCACGAGTCGCTCTGGATTCCCATCACGATCTGTGCCGCATTCGCGCAGACCTTGCGCAACGCCGCGCAGCGCCATCTCATCGCGCCACTCGGCACGCTGGGTGCGACGCTCGTGCGCTTTCTCTACGGCTTGCCGTTCGCGGGCGCGTGGCTGGCAGTGGTGTCGTTCGCGACTGCGTCCTCGCTGCCGAGGCCGAACGCGACCTTCGCGATGTGGGTGTCGCTCGGGGCAGTAGGCCAGATGATCGCGACCGCGTTGCTGTTGCGCGTGATGACGGAGCGCAACTTCGCGCTCGGCGTCGCGTATTCGAAAACCGAAATCATTCTGGTCGCGGCGTTCGGTTTTATTTTTCTCGGCGATGCGATCGGCCTGATCACGGCGATCGCGATCGGCTTCGGCACGCTCGGCGTTTTATTGTTATCGCCGGCGGATCCGCAGCATCCGATCCGTGCGCTGTTCTCCGGTTGGACATCGCGGACCGCGTTGCTCGGCGTCGCGTGCGGAGCGGGCTTTGCGTTGTCTGCCGTCGGCTATCGCGGCGCTGCATTGGCGCTGCACGACACCTCGTTTCTGATGGCCGCGGCATTTGCGCTGGTGTGCGCGCAACTGCTGCAGACGCTGCTGCTCGGCGGCTGGCTGCTGGTGCGTCACTACGATGTCGTCGTGCGCGTGTTCCGCGCTTGGCGCACCTCGCTGTTCGCCGGCTTCATGGGTGCCGCCGCATCTGCCGGCTGGTTCACCGCGATGGCGATCGAGCCGATTGCGCACGTTCGCACGCTCGGACTGATCGAGCTGGTGTTTTCTTACGCCGTGTCGATGCGCTTCTTCCGCGAACGCATGAGCCGGCGCGAGTTGGCCGGCATGGGCCTGCTGACGCTCGCGCTCGTCATCGTAACGCTGAGCCGATAGCGAAACGGCGGCATTCGCGCCTGCCTGCAAGAGTGCGCTACGATATCACGCGGACGGCGGCTGCCCGGCACTCGCCGCATCCCCCAACAGACTTAGATCGGAGGAGATTTCCAGCATGGCTGCAAACAACAAAGTCGCGATCGTCACCGGCGCCGGCAGCGGTATCGGTAAAGCGTCGGCTCTGGCGCTGTTGAAAGAAGGCTATCGCGTCGTACTTGCGGGGCGGCGCCAAGAACAACTCGACAAGGCGGTGGCGGAATCGGGCGCAGGCGATCGCGCACTGGCCGTGTCGACCGACGTAAGCAAGCCGGAATCTGTGAGCGCTCTGTTTGCCAAGGCGAAGGAAAAGTTCGGCCGCCTCGACGTATTGTTCAACAACGCCGGTGTCGGCGCACCGGGCGTACCGCTCGAGGAGCTGACCTTCGAGCAATGGAAGAACGTGGTCGACATCAACTTGACCGGCGTGTTTCTGTGCACGCAAGAAGCGATCAAGATCAT
The DNA here is from genome assembly GCA_039934195.1 of Betaproteobacteria bacterium. GTDB lineage: Bacteria > Pseudomonadota > Gammaproteobacteria > Burkholderiales > SHXO01 > SHXO01. The sequence continues at coordinate 1,021 of JBDTMS010000495.1, read as the reverse complement.
GAAGAGCCAGGATCCCAAAGGCGGGCGCATCATCAACAACGGCTCGATCTCCGCGTACGCGCCGCGCCCCAACTCGGCGCCCTATACGTCGACCAAGCACGCGGTTCTCGGTCTGACCAAATCAACTGCAATCGATGGACGCAAACACGACATCGCGTGCAGCCAGATCGACATCGGCAATGCGCACACCGAGCTCGCTGCAAGAATGGCGAACGGGGTTCCGCAAGCCAACGGAACGATCGCCGTCGAGCCGTTGATGGACGTCGCTCACGTCGCCTCATCCGTGGTGTATATCGCCAGCCTGCCGCTCGATGCGAACGTCCAGTTCCTGACGGTGATGGCGACCAAGATGCCGTTCCTAGGGCGCGGCTAGCCGTTAGTTGTAACGCTTGCGTGGCGCTCGGCGTTGCGCAGATCTTCGCAGAGCGCCTGGTAAAGACTGCGCTCTGCGTCTTTTTCAGCACGCAGAATCGCGGCCGGGTGATAAGTGGCGAGCACACGCGCGCCTGATTTATGGAACAGCTCTGCGCCGCGCGCGCGTGCGATCGCCTCGCGCCGGCGCAGCAGCGCAGTCAATGCAGTCGCGCCCAACGCGACGATCACCCGTGGCTCGACAGCCTCGATCTCTTGTTCCAGCCAATCACCACACGCGGCGATCTCCTGCTGCGCCGGCGTTTTGTGGATGCGGCGCTTGCCGCGCGGCTCCCATTTGAAATGCTTGACCGCGTTGGTGATGTAGAGGCTGGCCCGTTGCAAGCCGATCTCGTCCAGTGCCCGATCGAGCAGACGTCCCGCGGGACCGACGAACGCGCGGCCTTGCAGATCTTCTTCATCGCCCGGCTGCTCGCCAACGATCATGATCGGCGCCGGCTGCGGACCCGCGCCGCACACCGCTTGCGTCGCGTTGCGCCATAGCGGACAGCGCGTGCATTCGCGAATCGATTCGGTCAGCGACGATGCCGCGCGCACCGGGCGTGCAGCAGGAACATTCTCTTGCAAGAAAGCCTGCCAGCGATCGAGG
>JBDTMS010000494.1:0-4039 GCA_039934195.1 Betaproteobacteria bacterium | reverse complement strand
ACGGTGCCGATCGTCGCGCCGTCGTTATCGCGAATCGGCGCTACCGAGGCGTCGACGTTGAGCTCGCTCCCGTCGCGGCAGATCAACACGCTGTGCGTGCCGAGCACGATGCTCGCGTTGCCTCGCAGACAACGGCGAATCGGGTCTTCGGAACGCTCGCGCGTGGTCTCATCCAGAATGCAAAACACCTCGGTGATAGGACGTCCCCTACACTCGAGATTGGTCCAGCCGGTTAGCTGCTCGGCGACAGCGTTGAGATAGGCAATTTGCGCCATCGCATCGGTAGTAATCACCGCATCGCCGATGCTCGCCAAAGTGACGCGAAACCGCTCTTTCTCCGTTCGAAGAATTTGATTGGCCTGCGCGAGCTGCGCTGTGCGCTCGGTCACCTTGCGTTCGAGCAGATCATAGGCGTGACGCAGCGCGCGCTCGGTTTTTTTACGAGCGCCGATGTCGCGCGTGAGACAGAGAAATCGCGGTTCCCCAACGGCAATCACCACCGTGGCGTTGATCTCGATCGGCGTAGTCTTTCCGGCAGCGTCGACATAGTCGATCTCGAGGTTGCGAACGTATCCAACGGCACGGCACTTCTCCAGCTCTCTGGCCGTGCGTTCGACATCGTGCGCAGCGGTCCACTCGCTCACGGATCGTCCGAGAATCTCGGTCAGCGTGCGATGTCCCGTCAAGCGAATATAGACCGCGTTAGAATCGAGCACGCGGCCCGTGGCGTCGATGATGCAATAGCCGGTGCCGGTGGTGTCGACCAACGTGCGATAGACCTCGTTGCCGGCCCGCAGCGCTTGTTCCGTCTGCCGCCGCTCGCGCATTTCTGCGGCCAGCGCGTCGTTCACGATCTGCTGGCGGTCTCGCGCCACAACCAGGTTATCGAGCAGATCGAGATTGTCGAAGCGCAAGCGGAGCGACTGCGCAAACGACGCAGAGTAGCGCAGCGAGATGATCGACATCATCACCAGGAACAACGTGAGCATGGCGCTCAACGCGACGAACACCTCACCTTGCTGAAGCATGACGCGGACGGTAAATGGCAACAGCGCGGGCAACAGAAACGCGATGTATGCCCAGCGATACGACGACAGCGTCGACAAGGCGCCCGATGACAGGCCGGCCAGGACAAAGGCCATGAACATCGCGTGGATTAGATTGGGTTCCTTGAATGGGAAGATGCCCGCCGCACCCCAGATCGCGCCCGAGAGCGCGACGCCGATCACGAAGCGGTGGCCCCAGCGTGCCGCTTCGCCCGGCGGCGGATTCGCACGCAGGTAGCTCCGCATCATCGCGAGCCTGCCCGCTGTCATCGCGGTAAACGCCGTGAGCCAGAGCACTAGCCAGAGCCTGTCTACATTCGACCACAACACATGCACCATCAACGCACCGATGACGGTGGTCGTGAACATCGCGGGCGGTAGTTGCCGATAGAGAAAACGGATCTGCTCGGCTGCAAGATCGCGCCCGTGGTCGCTGGCTGCCCGCGAGTTGCGTGCCTTGCCGCCGTTGACGCCGCGGCGCCGGAACAGACTGCTAAGCGTTCCGATCAGCGGTTTTCGAGCGGTGGTGAATCCGTCGTTAGCCATCGTCCCAATCCAAGATACGGCAGCGATCACTCGGGGCGTGTCGAGCGCCAAAGGCGCTCAGCGGCGAGCGAACCGACGCTCACGTTACGTCGGTTTAAATGCTTGCGTGTGCATACGATTACTTGCGAGTGCGTGCGTCGGAACTGATGCCGTCTTCGTGCGGATGTTCGCTGCACCTCTGCTGTACCCGTTTGCGCACGTGGGCGCGCAACTGTTCACAGCATCTGTAGCGGACCAGCGACAGATCTGGGCATGTTTGCAGCAATGCTTTCCTAAACACCGCTGACAAACTCTCCTGCTCGGAGCGTATTCCTTTCAGGGGGCTACCACAACTAAAGAGAGCGCGAATTGCTCGATAGAAAACAGCCTGCGCATTGCGACGGCGCGTATGGCTCCAACGATACGGCGTTGACCGCAGTGCGGAGCGCACGGCGCGCAAGCGAAAAGCCGCGTGACCTGCGCTACGCGCTGGCAGGCTTCGCGGAGGGCTGTGTCGCTCAGGCAAAACGCCTGAGAGGGAGGTTCCGATGCAGGCTACATCGACTATGCAAGACGCTTTTTTCTGATGCACGCACAGCGGCGGGCGTCAGCGATACAAGAGCACGGCCTCACGCTCGTCACGCCAAGTCAGTTCGTCAGCCTGCGCGATAGCGTCCAGATCGGCCGGCTGCGCGTCTACATCATCTACCCATCGGCGCAGCAACTCGCTGCCGTTGATCAAGTCGATCGCGAGTCGACCGCGCTCGTACTCGTAGGGAAAGTCGCGCCACAAGTCGTAGTCCGGCCGCAAAGCCCTGAGTGCTTTGAACGCAAGCGACTGCAAGCGCCATGGCATGAACGCGCCGTGGTCGTATACGCCGCCTTCAACGTGAATCTGCACGCCTTCGCACAACTTGCCGGCGTGCTTGTGGAAGGTCGGTTCGAACCAGCACGGCCGCAGATGGCAGCCGCGCAGCCAATGCGGCGCAAGCGATTGCATGTGTGCAATGAGGTCGCGCGCATCGAGATCCGGTGCACCGAACACCTCCAGCGGACGCGTCGTGCCCCGACCCTCCGACAGCGTCGTGCCTTCCAACATCACAGTGCCGGCGTAACAGCGCGCCATCGAGAGGTTGGGCGCATTTGGGCTCGGGTTGATCCATTCGCGCTCGCCGAGCGGCCAGCCGAAACCCGGACCGTGCGCGGGCTGCCAGCCATCCATTTCGATCACCTGGTAGTCCACGTCCAAGCCGAGCGTCGCGATGAACCAACGACCGAGCTCGCCCATCGTCAGCCCGTGCCGCATCGGCAGTGGGCCGGCTCCGACGAAACTCTCCCACCCTGCGAGTAAACGCAATCCTTCGACAGGGCGGCCGGCCGGGTTGGGACGATCGAGCACCCACACGGACTTGCCCGCCTTCGCCGCTTCTTCGAGCACGTAACGCAGCGTTGTGATGAACGTATAGATCCGACAGCCGAGGTCCTGCAGATCGACCAGCAGCACGTCGAACGTGGCCATCATTGCCGCGGTGGGCCGCCGCACTTGGCCGTAAAGACTGAACACGGGAATGCCGTGTACCGGATCGCTGAATTCCGGCGATTCGACCATATTGTCCTGCTTGTCACCACGCAGGCCGTGCTGGGGCCCGAATGCGGCGACGAGGTTTACCTCGGACATCGCGGCGAGCGCATCGAGTGAATGAGTCAGGTCCTGGGTCACCGAAGCGGGATGCGCGAGCAACGCCACGCGACGTCCGACAAGCGGCTTGCGCAGTGCGCGGTCTTCCAGCAAACGATCGAGGCCGAATTTCATGTCGGGTGTTGGCGCGAGAGGACAGCGACGAAACGCATCTCGGTTGCATGCATGACCGCGATCATAGTCGAAGTGCTCCGAGTGCAATTTCCTGGGACCGGTTTGGTGGCCCTGCAGCGCAGGAGAATGTAAGCAACGGATGCGCGGGTGAGCATGGAAGGTTAAGCTTCATCGCTTACCGTGAGAACCACGCTCAACTCGCGATCTGGCAGATGTGCACAGGTGTAGGCAACGAGGGTCAGGCCTTAAGCACACCTGCTGCCAAGCTCATAGACGTCAGGCCCTCGTGCAGAACATCGCTTAAGCGAAGCTCCACAGCTTCCGTAGGTTTTAGACGCTTGCCCGCTGTCGCAGCGGAGGTAATATCTAGCCCCTGCCGCCGGCGGCAGGACCTGACCGGGATTAACCAAACTCGCGAGCGGTCGTCCCACGGTAGTGTCAGAGCCTACGGAAACCTTCGACTACGAGTCTCACGTGCGGGGACAGTGCTTGAGCATACCTGATCGTGTGCCCGAGCCCAGTCAATTAGCATCCGCTAGAGGACTTCAGCGCGTAGCCCCCAACCCGAAGCCCTGCACCGCGGCATCAGCCGAGCCTAAGCGCCCCATCCTTCAACACCGCCTCGGGTTGCAGCGCTTGCGTCTGCGTGCCGAAC
>JBDTMS010000493.1:0-4041 GCA_039934195.1 Betaproteobacteria bacterium | reverse complement strand
TGGCGCTCGGCAAAGATATTTCCGGCAAGCCGATCGTCGCCGATCTCGCGCGCATGCCGCATTTGCTCGTCGCCGGCACCACCGGATCGGGTAAATCCGTCGCCATCAACGCGATGATCCTGAGCCTGCTGTACAAGGCGACGCCCAATGAAGTCCGTTTGATCATGGTCGATCCCAAGATGCTGGAGCTGTCGGTCTACGAAGGCATCCCGCATTTGCTCGCACCGGTGGTCGTCGACATGAAGCAGGCAGCGAACGCGCTGACCTGGTGTGTGGCCGAGATGGAACGGCGCTACAAGCTGATGTCGCATCTCGGAGTGCGCAATTTGTCCGGCTTCAATCAAAAAATCGCCGAAGCGCAGAAAGCCGGACAGCCGATCATGGACCCGTTCGCGCTGAATCCGGAATCGCCGGTGCCGCTGCAGGAGTTGCCGCTGCTGGTGATAATCATCGATGAGCTTGCCGATCTGATGATGGTGGTCGGCAAGAAGGTAGAAGAATTGATTGCGCGTCTGGCACAAAAAGCGCGCGCGTCCGGACTGCATTTGATTCTCGCGACGCAACGCCCATCGGTCGACGTCATCACCGGTCTGATCAAAGCGAACATTCCGACCCGCGTCGCCTTCCAGGTGTCGAGCAAAGTCGATTCGCGCACGATCCTCGATCAGATGGGCGCCGAGTCTCTGCTCGGTCAAGGCGACATGCTGTATTTGCCGCCCGGCACCGGTTATCCGCAGCGCGTGCACGGCGCGTTCGTCGCCGACGATGAAGTGCACAAGGTCGTCGAATATCTGAAGTCGCGCGGGCAACCGCAATACATCGAAGGCATTCTCGACAGCCCGGAAGAATTCGACGGCGAAGGCGCCGCGCTGGATGCAGGCGATGCAGAGGCCGATCCGTTGTACGACCAGGCCGTCCAGATTGTGCTGAAAACGCGTCGCGCTTCGATCTCGCTGGTCCAGCGCCATTTGCGCATCGGCTACAACCGAGCCGCGCGACTGATCGAGCAGATGGAACGCGCCGGCCTGGTATCCGGAATGGCGACCAACGGCAATCGCGAGATTCTGGTACCCACGAAGTCCGAATGACCGAACTTGAATTACGCAAAACGGCCCGAATGACGCAAAACAGCCCGAATGACGAAAAACAATAAGGGGAACGATAAGTGAGACGTGCAGTGCAATTTCTGCTGGCCTTCGGTTGGCTCGTGAGCAGCGTCGCCTGGGGCGGCGGCAGCATCGAAAAGCTGAAAGGGTTCGCAAAGGAAACGCAGGCGGGCCGCGTCGTATTCACGCAGACGGTAAAAGACAAACGCGGCACCACCCTGCAAACGTCGAGCGGCACGCTCGCGTTTGCGCGGCCCGGAAAGTTCCGCTGGGAATACCTGAAACCGAATCAGCAGACGATCGTCGGCGACGGTGAAAAGCTATGGGTGTACGACAAAGATCTCAACCAGGTTACCGTCAAGAAAATGGCAGGCGCCATCGGCAGCAGTCCGGCCGCGCTGCTCGCCGGCAGCAACGATATCGAGGAGTACTACAACCTCGACGCCAAGGGCGTGCGTAACGGTCTGGACTGGCTCGAAGCGTTTCCGCGCAGCGAAGACAGCATCTTCAGCAAAGTGCGCATGGGGTTCAAAGGCAACGTGCTGTATGCGATGGAGCTATACGATCAGCTCGGTCAGATCACGGCGATTCAGTTCAGCAAGCTCGAGCGCAATCCGAAGCTGCCTGCCGATCTGTTCACGTTTACGCCGCCGCAGGGGACCGATGTGATCGAAGACAAGTAAGGCGGTGATCAATGATCTGTGTTTAAAGTCGGTGATCGGTGATCCGTGATCGGTGATCAGTTCCAAACATCACTGATCGGTGATCAGTGATGAGCGGCCGGTAGTCGACAGTAAAACGAATTAAATCGAAGTCAGTGATCCAGCAGTCCAGGCTCAATCCAATCTTAAATCTTCACGTGCATTCTGATCATGGCACGCAATCCTGCTGAGGCTAGCGCCAGTTTGTTTCCGGAGGCGGTGCCGAAGGCGCCGCTGGCGGAGTTGATGCGGCCGCAGCGGGTGGAGGACGTGATCGGACAGACGCATCTGCTCGGTGAGGGCAAGCCGCTGCGCGTCGCGGCGCAGTCCGGGCGATTGCATTCGATGATTCTGTGGGGGCCCCCTGGGGTCGGCAAGACCACGCTGGCGCGATTGCTTGCCAACACAAGCGATGCCGACTTCATCGCGTTGTCGGCCGTTCTGTCCGGTGTGAAGGATATTCGCGAAGCAGTCGAGCGCGCCCAGACTTCGTTGCGCGACCATAACCGCGCGACGGTGTTGTTCGTCGATGAGGTCCATCGCTTCAACAAAGCGCAGCAGGATGCTTTTCTGCCATTCGTCGAGCAGGGGCTGTTCACCTTCATCGGCGCGACCACGGAAAATCCATCGTTCGAAGTCAACCGCGCGTTGCTGTCGCGCGCATCCGTCTACGTGTTGCAGCCACTGACGACGGAGGAGCTCGGATCGTTGTTCGAGCGCGCGCGAGCGCAGCATCTGAACGGCCTGCAATTCACCGATGGGGCACGCGAGCTGGCGATCGGTTTCGCAGACGGCGATGCGCGTCGATTGCTGAACATGCTCGAGCAGATTGCCGACACTGCGCACGTGCAAGCCCGCGAGACCGTCGATGCGGAGTACTTGCAGCAAACGCTTGCGTCGAAGCTGCGCTTGTTCGACAAGGGCGGCGACGCTTTTTACGACCAGATTTCAGCGCTCCACAAATCCGTGCGCGGATCATCGCCGGACGCCGCGTTGTACTGGCTTTGCCGCATGCTGGACGGTGGCGCAGAGCCGTTGTACATCGGCCGCCGGCTCGTGCGTATGGCGGCAGAAGACATCGGACTCGCCGATCCGCGTGCGTTGCGCTTGGCACTCGATGCGTGCGAAACGTTCGAGCGGCTCGGCACGCCGGAAGGCGAGCTTGCGCTTGCGCAGGCGGCGATCTATCTCGCCAGTGCGCCGAAGAGCAATGCGGTCTACAACGCATACAACGCAGCACGTGAGTTGATCGCCGCCGAGGGCACGCGTTCGGTTCCGATCCATTTGCGCAACGCGCCGACCAAACTGATGAAGCAGCTCGGCTATGGGCATGCATATCGTTATGCGCATGACGAACCGGAAGCGTACGCCGCAGGCGAAGATTATTTTCCGGATGGCATGTCCGGCACCGCGTTCTATCATCCGACACCACGCGGGCTCGAAGCACGCATCGGCGAGCGTCTGCAGCATCTGCGCGAGCTGGATCGCAACGCCGAGAAAAGCGACGACGACAAGAACGAGTAGAGCGGAGCAATCGCGGTGGCGTCCACTGTGACGCGCCTGAATCTATGTTGCAGTGGCGCGAGAGCGGAGCGCGTCACAGCCGCCACGTATAATGGCGCTCTTCGAAGCTTCATGGCGCTCGCGGGTGCGGGCACTTCTCATCCGCGCTTTGACGCCTGGCGTTACTTGCTCTCTCGACGAGGTTTTCATGCTAGACATACAGCTCCTTCGCAAGGATCTGCCGGCCGTTGAAGCGCGCCTGGCCGACCGTGGCGCGAAGATCGATTGGGCCGCATTCACCGCGCTGGAAAAGCAGCGCAAAGAAATCCAGACCGCGGTACAGGATGCGCAGGCTGCGCAAAATCGCCTTTCCAAAGAGATCGGGCAAGCCAAGGCGAAGGGCCTGGACACAAGCGAGCTGCTGAAGTCTGCCGATGGTTACAAGACGATTCTCTCCGCCTCGGAAGGGCAGCTCGCCGATTTGCAGAGGCAGCTGGAGGATTTTCTGCTCGGCGTGCCGAATCTGCCGCACGCGTCCGTACCCGCGGGTCGTTCTGCTGAGCAGAATGTCGAGGTGCGCCGATTCGGGGAGCCGCGCAAGTTCGACTTCGCCGTAAAAGATCACGTCGATCTCGGTGCGGGGCTCGGCATGCTGGATTTCGAGACCGCTACGAAGATCGCAGGTGCGCGTTTCTCGATGATGACGTCGGGCTTGGCGCGGCTCCATCGTG